>NZ_JAUBQD010000019.1:0-107599 GCF_036701085.1 Microcoleus sp. Pol7_A1 | reverse complement strand
GAGGGTTTGAGTTTTGAAGCGTTGCAAATTAACTCGACTGCGAATGGCTTTTTAGTGAAATTTGCTGGCAGTGGGGAGGTTTTGGCTCAGGTTTTTGGGGCTAATAATTCTCTCACTTCTCTCGATTTTGTGGCTGGGAATCGGTAAGAGCGGAGTCATATTAGGTTCCGTAAAATAACCATTATCAGGTTGGGAGTAAGGACTTCAGTCCTCCGAAAACTCCCTTTGAATTCCTCACTACTAACCTGATAATGTGTTCTTTTACGGGGAAATAATATAAATTTAACCAGATCGTTTATGGCTCCATGCACACCATACTTTACGGCTGTTTGTGCAAAAAATCTAATCCTAAAAAAATAGCTGCGATGCTCCCGGATACGCAAATTTCTCTGTTTGCTATTTTACAAAAAACTTCGGCAAGTGGGACTAAAACTACTTCAATATCTTCTGTAATATCCAATTGTATTTGGCTGGCAAGCTTGACATTTTTAGCAAAGAATAGGTAAATACAATTGGTATCTTTGACGGGGTTATCATATAAGGTTGCTAGTTCCAAAATTTCTTCAGCAACATATCCCGTTTCTTCGGCAAGTTCTCGGGCGGCAGCAGATTTTCCGCTCTCTTCAGCAGGATTGAAAGTTCCAGCCGGGAGTTCCAGCAAAATCTCGCCTGCTCCGTGCCTGTATTGGCGCACAAATACAAGTTCTTGCTGCTCTGTCGTGGCAAATACTAGGGCGATATTGGGTCGGACCTGAACAAAAAAGTCGTCTATAATTTGTCCGCTTGGCAATTCTATTTCATCTTGTCTAACCTGACACCACTTGTTGTTAAGAACGAAGCGCGATCGCAATAATTTCCATTTAGCTAAATTTTTCATATCGCCATAATGCTAAACTTTCAGCGTCATCCGAAGGCAAAATTTTCCCATCCATAATCTATTTCAAATCCAAAATTTCACCCAGCCGCCATGCCATACAAAAAATTACTCACCAGATTTGGGGAAGACTTACAAAAATTGGCTGTTGATTCTCTAGCACTCGGATTGTTTGCGATCGAGTCACTGAGTCTGAGTCTAGCAGTCGTCGCCGCAGTTGCAGCAGTGCCGGCAGCACAGCAACCAGCAAATGCTTCTACAGTCACAAGTTGGCAATTCGATCCGGCGACAAATCAGCTAGAAATTACTCTCCCAGAGGGAACAATCCCCACATATTCTCTACTCAACCCGAATCAAATTGCTGTGGATTTGCCCAATACTGAGATCGGAGTAGATGCAACTCAGCTATACCCGCAAGGCACTGTACGTTCTGTGGGGGTGAGTCAACTTCAACCGGGAACGGCGAGAATTCTGGTCAATTTGGCTCCCGGAGTCGGTTTCAGCGCAGGGAAAGTTCAATTCCAAAGAAGCGGGGTAGAAAATCGCTGGGTGTTGCGTCCTTCGATCGAACCGACTCCTATTGTGGAAACTTCCGAAACTCAACCCCAGCCTGCAATACAAGTACCGCAAAACCAGCAGCCGACAGATTCCAACTCAACTGGTGCCCCAAAGGTCGATCGACCTGACCCTGCTACTTCCCTGAATCTCGCTACAAATTCTTCGCAGCCACCAACTCCCAACGACCAAATCCGACCGCTAAGAGTTCCTTTAGTCAATGTTAGCCTTGACGGAGGTTCAGGGGTACAAGGTACTGCTGTACCCCGCCTAGCTCCTCAAATAACGGCTGCTGATGCACCCCAACAGCGGACGCTTACCTTTGGTGAACCACTTCCTCGCGGACGATCGAATGCTGTTTTGCAGGCTGCGGCTGGGGCGAATGTCTTGTTGCCGGCGGGGACGGAGCTCAGTTTGCTATACCCCGGTGCTGAGGCTTTGCGCCTTGCCCGTGCGAAACCCAGCCGAGAGGAAGTGCTGCTACTGCAAGGGGGAATTCTCGACAGTCGCGGCAATACGATCGTACCTGCTAATACGCCGGTCATCGGCCGATTTGAAACGACGAACCTCGGCAGTCGATTTGTTGTCGAAGCTATTAGTCTCAACGGCCGCAATATCCCTCTCTTCGCTCGCTCGGAACCTGTGGGAGGCCGCCGACAACAGCCTTCCGATCGCAGTTTGTTGCGAAATACTGGTATTGGTGGTTTAGCTTTGTTCTTGCTGAGCGGCTTTTCCGGTATCGGTTTGTTGGCGGGAGCAGCCGGTGGTGTTGCTACAACTTACGTCGCTGCTCCTCAACCTGCTACGATTCAACCCGGCCAAATTTTGCAAGTTCAGTTAACTGAAGATTTCCCGCAGTTCGGTTTTTGAAGGAACAAGTCCGAGGTTTGAGGGAACAAGGAAGTCTTCCCTCAAACCTCGGGCTTCAAAATCTACTGAGAGCAGTTTTCCCTTGTATGAAATAAAGTAGGGACTTAGGCCAAGCCTAAGTCCCTACCCGAGCATCTGTAATTGACTCAACTGAAAACCGCTATATCGGCGATTTAGAAATTTTGACCTTCAGTGGTTGGAGCTATCGAACCCGGTTGGTTGAGGAACAGGTTTTTAGCGCCGTCGTTTTGGTAGATACAGTTAATTTCGGGTTGGGCTTCCAGGGGGCCGGTGAAGCCAAAGGTGTTCATGCGATTTTTGCACTCTCGCACTTGGTTTTGGCTGATGAGTTTTCTTTGTTCCAGAATTGCCCAGTTATTGGTTCGCAGGACGCATCCGGGGCGCATACTCGGCTGCGAGATGTAGACGTTGAAGGGGTTGAGGGTGACGTAGAGGCGCATATCTGTCACCATCGCGCTTGCTCCAAACTGCACGCAAAGTTCTGGGTTCGGGGCGCTGCGATCGATAAATTCGCGGGATGCTACGTTCTCTGGGCTAATGGTAGCTGTGGAGCTAAAAGCAATGCCAATCCCAATTCCCAGAATAAAGACGGCTGTTAAAATCCCAAGGGTGGCGGAATTGAGGAAAGAGGGTTTGCCGGACTGAGGTTGACGCCGCGACTGCCCGCCAAATGAGCCGGAGTCTTCATCTCCCCGGGATGCGTCGTCGCTGAATCTGTCGTCGTTGTAGGATTTAGGTTTGCGTTTCATATAAGGTTCCCTCAGTTCTGGAGACTCAACAGGTAGTAGTTTGTTATTTTTAACCGATCTCGCCTTTCTAATATTATGGCGCTAGGAAAGTGGTTGCGGAGGGCCCAGGACACCCCCTCTGGCTTTGGTGTGGGGTTCACAGCTCGCGATCGACCAAGGGGCTGCCTTGTCTGATTATTCAGATTTCAATAAAATAACTGAAAGTGACATACTCTTGCACAGCGGAGGAATCCGGTTCAAGATTGTTGACAAATTTTAACATTTTACAAGTCAGGAGGTATAGATTAGTGTCTGTCGAAATTATTCAAAAAAGTTCCACAGTCCGCAAGCTGGCACCGCGCTACCGCGTTCTGCTGCACAATGATGATTTCAATCCTATGGAGTACGTGGTGCAGACTTTGATGGCGACGGTACCGAGTCTGACTCAGCCACAGGCTGTGAATGTGATGATGGAAGCCCACACTAACGGGATGGGACTGGTGATTGTTTGCGCTCTCGAACACGCTGAGTTTTACGCTGAAACGCTCAACAATCACGGATTGAGCAGCAGCATCGAACCTGACGATTAGAACCTGACGGCACTGCAACCGATTCGCCCTGGGCGTTTCAGGCTCATACCGTCAACCCTCATACCAAAAAGCCAAGGGTTAGGCCCTTGGCTTTTTGGTATATTTAAAGCGGTAGATATGGAAACTTGAAGAGCATAGGTTTTTCGGAACGGCCGGAAGTGGTTCGGAGCTAGGTGAGCTCGATCGCCAATTTCAACTCTCCAATCTCAAATCTTTATCAGAGGAAATTAATAACGTCCTCCGCCGCCGCCGCCTCCGCGAGCAAATTTTCCAGGGCCGCCGCCGCCCCGGTTGCCGCCACCCCGGCCTTCATCTTCGCGGGGCTTAGCTTTGTTAACTTTGAGGTCGCGACCCATCCACTCTGCTCCGTCGAGAGCACTAATGGCTGCATCTTCTTCTGCATCTGTTGACATTTCTACAAAACCGAAGCCGCGGGGGCGACTGGTTTCTCTGTCGGTAGGTAGATGTACTCGCTTAACGGTTCCGTATTCGGCGAAGACGGTGGTGATGTCTTCTTGGGTAACTTGGTAGGATAAGTTACCGACGTATATCGACATGAGGAATAACTCCAAAATTTAGACAGTGCGAAGATTTCAGTTTCGGAGAGTCCCCTGCCGATACAGAAGGGCAAGTTTTTAGACAATTCTGTAGCAATGAACAAAGCCTGCAACTGAATCTGATTCACACTTGGTACTTTAACATAGAATAGCGTCTTTTGAGTAGGTTTCAGCAGTTAATTAAGTCGTTCTAATTAAACGTAAAACTTTTAGGGTATTGAGAAAGCTGGTTTCTCGGTGTGATGTTTTGTCAAGGTGGAAGCACAGAAAGTTGTAGCGCGCGCTCTCACCGCAGGAAAGATACATCCACCTTGCCAAAGTTGGTACTCAAAGCTAGGTTCACGTTTTCCAGGGCTTTGACTAACCACACCACGCCTTCTCGGGTACTGAATTCATAGTGACCGAACAAAATTGCCAGCCGCTTTTCTAGGTAGGGCTTGACTTTGCCGCAAATTAGTACGATTTTCAGCAGCAAACCTGTGGTTTGGGTCGGCCCGAGATTTGAGATCAGGTCGATGAAGACAAAGTGGTTGGGCCGCACAGGACTCTCTACTACTAAAAAGTTCAATAACTGGCTGCAAGTTCTGATCATTAAAAATTCGTTGAACTTCTGATCGTCGCTGTGAGGAAAGGTATTTTGTAGTTGCTTATACAATTTTTCGTTAAATTGACGTTTGCCGTAGCGATCGTCGGTGACAGAAGAAATCAGGTATTCGTACAAGTCGTCTTTAAATGAGCCGTAAGACGCAGTTGTGCTGGCGTTCGCCGTGAAGCGACCCGCTAGCTCTCTGTAGGTATCGGCTCCTTCTACTTTTCCGACAAATTGCTTGAGGGCAAAGAACAGTTCCGGATCGCTCAACAGCGTTGGGTTTGTTATAGGCTGTATAATTCTTCCGAAGGAAATTGAGGTTTCGCGCCGTGCTGTTTGGGCTTTTCTCACTTGGTGAGCGACGTATTGGGAGAGGTTGACCTCAAATTGCTGCTGCTTTTGAGCTTGGATTTTTTTAATGATTTTCTGCTGTTCGTAGGTGCTGTCGTCGCTGAGCAGGCAGTGTTTATACAGGTAAGGATAGCGGGGAATTAAGGTTCCGAGGGCAAGGGTAGCAGGGATTTTGCTGTTGCTGCTATCTTCATTGCTGTGAGTTATGACTTTGGCTAAGCGTTGGAGTGTGAGGTACTGTTCGCTTTCGGTAAATTGATTTACTAATTTGGGGATCGAGCCTCGCGCCCGCGATTGATTGTAGCCAAATAGTATTTTGGGTGCTTCTTCAAACAGAGCGATCAATTCAGGGATGGCTGCTTGCTTGCTGGAGTAAGTTTGCCAGCGGTTGATCAGGATGTGGCAGCAGCGGTTGAGGATGTACTTGAATTCTTGTTCGGCGTGTTCTGAGGCTGCTATTTTTTCGAGTGCCTCGGCGACGGAGCGATCGGGATATCCGGTACCATGAATAAACAAAGTGCGAAAGCGGCTGATGAGTTCGGCCGGCTGCTCTCGTTGTACCAACTCCAGCCAGTGCTTGTAAAGTAGCTGTTCTTCTTCGTAAATTTTCTGTCTATTGTAGTCGTTCACTGTGGATTAACCTCCAAGTCTGGGGCAAGAGCTTTCAGCGCTATTAGCTTGATGAATTGGCAGATGAAGCGCAACAATTGAGTCAACCGAGCTGCTCGCCGGATGAGGCTTAGGGGTAGAAGCTGTCAGCAGCTTAAGCCGATCGATATTTTTTGCTTAGTTAAAACTAATTACCAACATCAGCATGGCATGAATTGTTGGTAATTAGCAAGGCCTTAAATCAATATAGACTTTGTAAAGTATTGGTAAAGACTGTGAGTAGGTACGGAAGAATTTCTTGGTTTGCTGACGATTTAGTATTAGGATTGTCAAGGTCTATCCTGGCCAGCAGCCCCCTGTCAGTTAAATGTCAGGTCAAGCAAGGTAGGATTAGCTGTGAAAATAATTATTTGAAAGGTGAGTGCTGGTTATGGTTTGTCGCGTAAGTATCGCCAGACTTTTTGAAATTTTAAATGTACCTTTGCCTGCTGTGCCTGACGATGTTTTGACAGCTTTAGGGACAGGTATTGCCACAGATACGCGCACTCTTGAGGGGGGCGAAGTATTTTTGGCGCTGCGGGGAGACAATTTTGACGGCCATCAATTTGTGGCCAAAGCCCGGGATTTGGGGGCGATTGCGGCGATAGTCGATCGACATTGGCAAGAGGAATTGCCTAATTTTCCGCTGTTGCGCGTGGACGATACTTTAAAAGCTTATCAGTCGATCGCCCGCTGGTGGCGAAACCAGTTCAGTATACCTATAGTTGCTGTTACTGGTTCGGTCGGTAAAACTACTGTTAAAGAATTAATTGCGGCGGTTTTGTCAACGAGAGGAAATGTTCTTAAAACTCAATATAACTACAACAATGAAATTGGAGTACCAAAAACTCTGTTAGAGCTTTCGCCCTCACACAATTATGCTGTAATTGAAATGGGAATGCGCGGGAGTGGCGAAATAGCGCTGCTGTCGCAAATTGCGCGTCCTACAGTGGCGGTAATTACTAACGTAGGAACGGCGCATATCGGGCGATTGGGTTCGGAAGAGGCGATCGCCCAAGCTAAGTGCGAACTGTTAGCCGAAATGCCTGCTGATAGCATTGCTATTCTCAATCACGATTGTGACAGATTAATAGCAACTGCGGCCAAAGTTTGGCAGGAAAAAACTTTAACTTACGGTTTAGAAGGCGGCGATTTGTGTGGAGAATTGCTCAATAATGATACAATGTCTGTAGAAGGTGTGGAATTGCCACTGCCGCTGCAAGGACGGCACAATGCTGTAAATTATTTGGCTGCTTTGGCGGTAGGAAAAGTTTTAGGTATTGATTGGGAAGCTTTAAAGCAAGGTTTGTCTGTGCTGTTACCAGATGGACGGGCGCGCCGCTACGATTTGCCGCAGGATATTGTGATTCTGGATGAGACTTACAATGCTGGTTTGGAGTCGATGTTGGCGGCCCTGAGACTGTTAGCAGATACTCCAGGAAAGCGCCGGATTGCGGTGTTGGGAACGATGAAGGAATTGGGGGACAGGGCGATCGAATTTCACCGACAAGTGGGAACGGCGGCGCGAGATTTGCATCTTGATGCTTTATTTGTTTTTGCTGATTTTGAGGAAGCGGCGGCGATGGCTGCGGGTGCGGCGGGTTTGCCTTTTGTGGAGGTTGAAAATATTGCGAGGGAGAATTCCCGCGAAGATTTAGCAAGGCATTTAATGGAGTTTGTCACACCGGGCGATCGGATTTTATTTAAGGCCTCTCATTCGGTGGAGTTGAATCGAGTTGTTGAGAAAGTTAGAGCTGATTTGGGCGGGGAAGAATAGAAGAGAAACTTGGCGGTTGTGACTCGGCGATTTATATCGTTTCCGGTTGCATCGGAATGATACTGAGGACACGGCAGTGCCGTTTTCCTACTCCCATTAATTGTAGGGACACGGCAGTGCCGTGTCCTCCGTTTATATTATTCCGATGTAAGCATTCAGCTATCAGCCGTCAGCCGTCAGTTAGCGCAGCGTAACGCTTCGCTGCCGAGGCTTGATGCGTTACGGCTATCGCTTAACGCATCCTACAAAATGCTTTGATTCGACAAATGGATATTCAGGAGTTATAAAAGCATTAGCCAGTAATTGCCCAGATCGCTTGTCAACTTGGCACGCATAAACTATCCTCAAGAGATCGGAAATAATAACAAGCTTTCTTTCAAAAAATCTTAAATCAACACAGATGCTACAGCCTACTTACAAAGCAAAATCTATAAAGTTTTATTGCAGAAAAAAAGCCCGACTTAATTCTGAGCAATAGATCGCAGTTTACAATCGTAGATTTTAGAATTGGCGGATATCTGTGTTGGGGGGAGAGACCCGATCGGGGAAGCAGCCCGGATGTATTGAAAGTAGATCGCTCAATTATGCCGATCGATTAAAATACAAGCAAGTTTGTGGACAGGGGGCAAAATGTCTAACATTCAACTCGGCAGTCTGAAGGATAACTATTTCAAGATAGACAGGTCAGTCACGGATACACAGATAGCTTTTTCTAATTACCAATTCCCCATTACCAATTCCCAATTACCAATTCCTATTCTTGAGTAACTAAGACTAGAACCGCAATAAAAAGAACGTCCCTTTAAACGAATTTGGTTCTCATCTGTGGGTTTTGTCTAACTGATAATAATTTAGCCAGAAGTATATACCAATGTCTCTCAACGAAATTAATCCTGCAAACAGCCTGAAGACCGGAGTAGACTCCTTTACTGGTTTACCTGGTAGCATTTCTGATATTAATCGCGATCTCTTTGGACAATCACTGAGTAAGCCTTCTAATAGTGTTCTTGGAGGCATTCCGATGAATCCTCTTTTGGAGTCAGACGATCGCAGCATCAGTGCCATTCAAACGAAAGCTCGCTCTGGTGCCTCATCGGTATATGGAAATGAAAGGGAAATTTTTCCGATCGATCGCGCTGCTCAACAAGTAGGCAAGGCGTTAATGGATGATGCCATTACCGCACCACTTCCGATTGGCGATCGAGTCGATCGGGCAGGGGGATATGACGAGTTACTTAACCCGAACCCCTCCAATTTTTCGGCAACAGTTCGATCGGGCGATACTCAAAAAGAATTGGGAACGGGTAGCGACTGGAGGGAACTCCAGAAAGCGGACGGCAATGGCTTTACAGAGCGAGAGGCTTATAAACTTCCGGGCAAAAATGTCTTTCCGGACAAAGACGTCTATGTAGTTGTTGAGAAAGATACCCTTTCGAAGATCGCTCAAGATAAGTTCGGTGATGCAAATCGCTGGAAGGAACTCCTGCAGAAGACAGCGGACGGCAGCTTTAAAGGCTTTACAGAGCAAGAGGCTGAGCAACTTCAGATCGGAACAAAAGTTTATATCCCCGGATACTGGAGCTTTGATGATGATAACAACCTATTGTTTAAGACTCTGCCATCGAATGCGCAACGGTTACGAAATATTGAAAGCGAACGGAAGGGCAGGGCAGCCAGGGACGCCTGGAAAAAATACTACGAGGAGTGCCGAAAGGACGATATTGACAAAGTTTTTATTGAACGCTTTTGGATAGATTCCACGACAAAAAAAAAGATGAAGTTCAAAAAATTGACTTGGGAAAATATTAAAACTGGAAATACTGAGCAAGATCCACCAAACTCTCCTGAGGAGAGGAGTCTTGATATAGTCACGATATCAAAAGATGGAACGGTAACTGGGATAGAAGTGAAGGCAACCGAGGAGGAAGCACAAAAAAAAAGGTCAAGAGAACAAGAAGCACGGGATAATAATGCTCTGGAAAGAAAAGGCCAGATTCGTGATCCAAATGATGAAAAACAACTGTATACACCAACCTCTGTCATTCGATTTGTGGAGAAGGTGCCGCCAGATTGCGATGATCCCGATCATCGGAAAAAACATGATGATCGACGTAGCGGTGCAACAGTCAGGAACGTTAAGGTAGATCCAAATCCCAATTCCCAGAATAACCCAGTCGAGTCCGAGGAAGACCCAGGAGTCGAGGTTGAACCTCCCAATATAGACTCACCTCCCAAACCCCAAGACTATCGCCTTCCAGTCGGGTCCGAGAAAGACTCAGAGGAAGACCCAGAAGTCGATGTTGAACGTCGGAGACCAAAACCTCGCACTATAAACCCTCCGAGGTTCAACGTTCCTGCTCGCCCTCCAGCAATAGAATCTCCCAAGCCCATAGACGCTCCAGCTCGCCCTCGAACAGAACCTCCCCTAGACGCTCCAGCTCGCCCTAGAACAGAACCTCCCCTAGACGCTCCAGCTAGCCCAGCTCGCCCTCCCATAGACGACGCTCCAGCTCGCCCTCCTGTTCGCCCTCCAGCAAGCACTACAGTCCTGAACGGCGTATCTAGGGTTGCCAGACCCCTTGGGGTGGTAACCGATATAATTGATCTGACCAATGCCTACAACGAGGATGGTGGATTTGGGGAGAACTTCCAGGAAACTGCCGGTAGCGTTGCTGGCGGATGGGGAGGCGCAGCGGCTGGTGCAGCCCTTGGCACAGCGCTGATACCAATACCAGTAGTGGGTACAGTGCTTGGAGGGATTGCTGGAGGGATTATCGGCAGCGGCGCAGGAGAGGGGATAGTGAAAGGTGTTAGAGACTTTTTTGGTTAGGCAACACCAATGGGTAATGTCTTACCAGCCCTGTCACGCACCTGTGAAAAAGGCTCTCAAACTCTTGAAATTTCGTTGCTGGCGTAAGCTCGATCTGATTCTTTTCATACATCGATGAGCAATAAACAAGATTTATTGCCGCCAATAGCCTGGACTTTAGTACGTCGGTAGCACTCCTGAGCGGGCTGGTAATGTCTTACAAAAACCAAAAGATGGGAAAGCCGCTTTAAATCCACAAAACCGAAATAGCACGGTTTAAGTAGCAGAAAATCCGAGACTCACAACATCAGGGAAATGCAGTCATGGCACTTATTATTGCACCCAATAACAATGACACTCTACTCACAGGAACTGCGAACGATGACACGATATTCGGAGACGCAGGAAATGATACCCTCGTCGGCCAAGGAGGTAAGGACGCTCTTTTGGACGATGACGGCAATAACTCCCTCCTCGGCGGACTTGGTGATGATACCCTGATTGACGGACTCGGCAATTCGACTCTCAGCGGCGGTGAAGGCAATGATTTTCTGGGCAACCAGGGCGGTAATGACCTCATGCTTGGCGACGCGGGGGATGACACTCTGATCGGCGATGAGACTCTCGCGAGTGCGAACAAATCTACTACCCTTCTAGGCGGATTGGGCGACGATGTAATAATTGGCGGTTTTGCCAAAGACTCGATCGATGGCGGGGATGGCAGCGATTTCCTCTTCGGCGGTGATAACAATGACAGTCTCAAAGGGGAACTCGGCGACGATTTTCTGGCTGGAGGCTCTGGCAGCGATTTGATCGACGGCGGAGACGGTTTTGACTTAGTTTCCTATGTCGCAGCGACAACTCCAGTGCTGGTAAATCTCGCCACAGGGAGAGCAACGGGAGAGGGAACCGATACTCTGATCGGTATTGAAGATATTGAAGGCGGCAGTGGCAAGGACTCTCTGGCAGGAAATACTAGCCCTAATTTGCTAAACGGTTTGGCTGGCGATGACTCTCTGTCAGGATTGGATGGCGGTGACTTCCTCTTCGGCGGTGATGGCAATGACTTTCTCGGTGGCGGATTGGGCGAGGATTTCCTGTCTGGGGAAGCTGGCAATGACACGGTTGATGGTGGAGAAGGTTTTGACCTGGTTTCTTATGATGGTGCAACTGGCGCGGTAGTCGCTAATCTGACAACTGGGACGGCAACGGGACAGGGAACGGACAGTTTCATCGGTATTGAAGACATTGAAGGCGGCAGTGGCAATGATTCTCTGACAGGGAATACTAGCGTTAATTTCCTAAGTGGTTTGGCTGGCGATGACTTTGTGTCGGGACTAGATGGCGATGACTTCTTGTTTGGTGGTGATGGCAAGGACATCTTGAATGGGGGGGCGGACGATGATTTTCTGAGCGGGGATGCTGGCGATGATTCCTTAAATGGCGGGTTGGGCGATGATTTTCTATTGGGAGGAGATGGCAATAATACCCTTATTGGCAGCGGTGCTGACGAATTGTCTGGAGGGGTGGGCAATGATTTTTATCAGTTGGATGCTATAACGACTGAAGGTAGCTTTATTTCAGATACGGGCGGCATAAATTCCCTCAGCCTTCCGGGAGTAACGCTTTCACTCAATTTGGCACCTGGAAAGACGGGCTTGGGACGAAATGGCACCAGTTTGGTGATTGACTTGAACCAAGATGGGGTGCTTAATGCTCAAGATGTGGAGATTTTGGACTTCTTTGCTACACCGACTGGGACTACTCCTGGTTCTGGCGTCATCCAAACGGTGGGAAATTTCAGCAGTACGGAAATTTTTAGTAGTTTTGCTGACAGGCCTCCAACCCCTCCGACACCACCAACTCCTACACCAACACCTCCTATACCACCGACCCCAACGCCTGCACCGACGCCAGGGCCTGCACCGACGCCTGCACCAACTCCTGCACCTGCACCAACTCCTGCACCGACGCCTCCACCAACACCTGCACCTGCACCGACGCCTGCACCAACACCTGCACCGACGCCAGGGCCTGCACCGACGCCGACGCCTGCACCAACACCTGCACCGACGCCTCCTCTACCACCGACGCCAACGCCTGTACCAACGCCTCCGGCTCCACCTGTGCCTACTCCAACTCCTGCACCGACGCCAGGGCCTGCACCGACGCCTGCACCAACACCTGCACCGACGCCTACAGGTACGCCAACTCCAACTCCGACGCCAACTCCTGCAACTGAATCATGTCCAAGTCCGGTATCTATACCGATGCCTGTACTGGAACCTGGGCCGATTGTGACTCTGGAAAATTCAGGGGATGATTCGCTACTTGGTACTAGCGGTGAAGATAGTATCAATGGCGGCAGAGGCAATGACACGGTATTTGGTTTGGATGGTTCTGATAGTCTGCTTGGAGGTGATGGGGACGATCGCATCTTTGGCAATCCCGGCAGTGATACGATCGATGGTGCTGCTGGCGATGATGTTGCGTTTGGTGGCAAGGATAACGATTTGGTTGTCGGCCGTGATGGGAACGATCGACTCAGGGGCGATCGAGCTAATGATACTGTCACGGGTGACAATGGCGATGATGTGTTGTTCGGTGGCAAAGGGTTAGATTTGCTGTTCGGCGGGTCAGGAAATGATACGATTAGCGGCGATTTGGCTCAAGATACTTTGATTGGCGGGTCGGGAAATGACTTGTTTTTGCTACGACAAAATGGAGCGCCGACGGATGTAGCTTCGGCAGATTCGATCGCAGATTTCGAGATTGGGGTTGATTCGATCGGGCTTTCTGGAGGTTTGACGGCTGCTAATTTGCGGCTGGAGGCTGTCGATTGCAACACTGTGATTCGAGTTGCTGATTCCGGTCAAATTTTGGTTGTTGTTAACTCGGTGAATCGCGAGCGACTTTTGGGAAGTTTTGTGACTGCTAATATCACTTTGATTTAGAGGTTTTGATGAAAGGGCGATCGCTTTCTAGTTTACTAGAATGGCGATTGCTTGTCATGATTACAAAGGTCAATATCCCGATCGCTCTGTAGCCTCGATTTCGATATCGGGAGCAATCTCAATTATTGATATTTTGGCATTTTCAACTACTGTATTTCCGAGCATTGTATTGTGCATTGCCTCAAACTTAGATTCATCCTTAGCAATTCGTTCGTAGTGCAAAATTACGTGATAACGCTTTTCAATTGGCTCTCCAGAATCCGAAATTTCCACCGCGTCCCAATCTATATTTTGAGACTTTTCGGCTTGCTGGCGGTAGCGAGAGGCTAAATTTTCTAAGCCGATCGCGATCGCGTGTTCTTTCGTTTGTCCGTAAAAATTCATGCGATCGTCGGGGCGATCGCTCAGAGATAATGAAATCTGACAAAGATACTGCCCGTTTGATTGAGCGCAAACGTCGATCGCAATTGTTCCAGCAGTGCGATCGGGATTTATTTGAGTCATGTCAACCTCGCTATTTCATGAAATAAAATTGCTAAATCGTATCAGGGTCAATATTTAATTCTCACAGTTTTGCGACCAGGCGATCGGCTCGTTGCGTCTCTTGTTGAGCACGTTACATCTCTATCAACATTGAGATGGAGGAGAACATTAGCGATACGGTTTAAGATATGCAAGGGCGAAATTGGGGTGAATTTGAGTATCTCGCCCGAGTCATCCATCCGCGTCAGTCAGCGTTCATGTGCGGTTGCTAAAAAGAGCGTCAAACCCAGCTATCCCCTAGGGAATCGCCCTCCTTCACTCTCCTGACTGAATTTGACTTCTCACCCACTCCCGGAACAAGCGAATTAAAGCATTTTCTTTTGTAGTCCTCCTCAATTCCAAAAAGCGCAGCATTTCAACTTGCGACAAAAAAGGAAAAGTCGGAGAAACATCTCTTTCTGCATATTCCTGTGCTTCCAACTGATAAATTATTAAACGATTTCCGTCGTAGCGCCAAACTTCCGGTACGCCTAAACTTGCATATAAAGAAAGTCGATCGATCGAACTGCTAGTCACGTCAATTTCCACCACTAAATCTGGTGGCGGATCTTGATTGAGATCGATTTGTTGTTTGTCCCAAACCACATCCTCATTTTGGATGTAGTAGCACTGATCCGGTTCCAAACCGCGAGCTAAATCCTCGCGCCTGCAAGTTAGTGAACCCAAACTCCGAATTTCAACATTTAATTCTTCACTCACACTTTCCACAAAACGACCCAAAATTTTCTTACTACCTTCGTGGGGTGCTGATGGAGTCATAATTTCTAAATTTCCGCGATCGTAAGTCAGGCGAATTCCTCTCTGTTGGGCTAACTCATTCAGCAAGGATTCGTATGTTTTCCAGCTAATATTTTTCAGCAGAATTCCGGTACTTTGACTCGGGATCAGGATGGCTGTCATGGCTACCTGCCTGGGTTTTAAATTATTGATTGTATCTTAGCAAAGATTATATTGATTGATGCGCGATCGCCCTTTTAGAGAGACTTTTGAAGAGAGCATCTCTTGCGGAGACTAAAAAGTATTTTTTAGGAGTGTGAAAATAAAATTGGTATAAGCCCAGGCGCATCTAAGTTTTACTGTGAAGTGCGATCGAACTCTTGTGGGGAGTTGGGGTTGGGCGTCTCGCTCGCCCGAAAAATACAATTTATATCCGCTGGAGCTTACTCCCATTGACCAAGGTTAAAAACTAGATTTTTCTAGTTTTTAACCTTGGCGATCGAGTGCGACGAATCGATTCGTCGCACTCAATACACTACTTCGCAGCTTGACGCTCTTTTGCCGCTTTGATCACTTCTTCAGCGATGTTATTCGGACAAGGAGCATAGTGCGAGAAGGACATGGAAAACTGGCCGCGGCCAGAGGTCATAGTACGCAAATCGCTAATGTAACCAAACATTTCGCTTAACGGTACATCTGCCTTGATCCGCGCTCCTGTTTGTCCTGTCTCCTGAGATTTCATCATCCCCCGACGGCGGTTGAGGTCGCCGATCACGTCGCCCATGTAATCATCTGGAGTGAATACATCGACATTCATAATCGGTTCGAGCAACTGAGGCCCCGCTTTCGGCAGAGACTGGCGATAGGCCGCTTTGGCAGCAATTTCAAAGGCCATTGCTGACGAGTCAACGGGGTGGAAACCGCCTTCTAGAAGCGTGAATTTCAAGTCTAGGCAGGGGAATCCGGCCAAGACGCCTTTGTCGATGCAGCTTTCAAAGCCTTTTTCGACCGCTGGCCAATATTCTCTCGGGACGCTACCACCGGTCACTTTTGACTCAAACTGGAAGCCGCTTCCCACCTCACCAGGCTCGATCACGTAGCCAATTTTGGCAAATTGACCGGAACCACCTGATTGCTTTTTGTGGGTGTATTCGTCTTCGAGGCGCTTGGTAATCGACTCGCGGTAGGCTACCTGCGGTTCGCCGACTTCTACTTCGATGCCGTGGGTGCGCTTGAGAATGTCTACTTTGATGTCGAGGTGTAACTCGCCCATCCCCTTGAGAATCGTTTCGCCGCTTTCTTGATCCGTCACCATGTGGAACGATGGGTCTTCTTGCACCATCTTGGTGAGGGCTGCTCCCATTTTTTCTTCGCCGCCTTTTTGTTTCGGTTTGACCGAAATCGAAATAACGGGATCGGGGAATACCATCGGCTCTAAGGTTGCGGGATTTTTGGGATCGCAGATGGTGTGTCCGGTGCGGACGTTTTTCATACCGACGATCGCCACAATGTCCCCTGCTTGGGCCGATTCGATTTCTTCGCGAGAGTTGGCGTGCATCTCCACCAAACGGCTGACGCGCTCGGTTTTGCCTGTGGCGGTGTTGAGTACGGTGTCGCCCTTGGACAACTTACCGGAGTACAGGCGCGTGAAGGTTAGAGCACCGTAGCGATCGTCCATGATCTTAAACGCCAGTGCCCGCAATGGCCTATTGGGGTCGACGATCGCAAACTCGCCGGTTTCCTCGCCATCGAGATCGACTTCTGGCTGCGGTGTGACTTCCATCGGGTTCGGCAGGTAGTCAACTACGGCATCGAGAACCAACTGCACGCCTTTGTTTTTAAACGATGAGCCGCAGTAGGTGGGGAAAAATGCCCGATCGCGAGTACCTTTGCGAATGCAGCGCTTGAGGTCGTCGATGCTCGGCTCGTTGCCTTCGAGATACTGTTCCATCACAGCGTCGTCTTGGTCGACGGCCAGTTCGATCAACTTTTCGCGCCAAGTTTCGACATCATCGACCATATCGGCGGGGACATCTTTAATTGCATAGTTCATCGGATCGCCGGATTCATCCCAGATCCAGGCTTTGCGGGTCAGCAAATCGACTACACCGCAAAACTTTTCTTCTATGCCGATCGGCAATACCATTACCATCGGTTTAGCGCCAAGGATTTTATCGACTTGCTGGACAACGCGGTAAAAATCTGCGCCCGTGCGATCGAGCTTATTGATGTAGATGACGCGAGCGACTTTGGAATCGTTAGCGTAGCGCCAGTTGGTTTCAGATTGCGGTTCAACTCCACCCGAACCGCAGAACACACCGATGCCACCATCGAGAACCTTCAGCGAACGGTACACCTCGATCGTAAAATCGACGTGTCCGGGGGTATCGATGATGTTGAGCTGATGCTCGTTCCAGAAGCAGGTGGTAGCAGCGGATTGAATCGTAATACCGCGCTCTTGCTCCTGTTCCATGAAGTCAGTAGTCGCCGCGCCTTCGTGAACTTCACCAATTTTGTGGATTTTGCCTGTCAGTTTCAGGATTCTTTCTGTTGTGGTGGTCTTGCCAGCATCTACGTGGGCGAAGATGCCAATATTTCGATAACGAGTGAGATCTTTCATAATTACTGTTGAGATTAAATTCGACGAACCGTCGGCGACCACCTGCAAGCGTAACCAGCGAGGAATCAATGTTGCCTTAGGCGCCAGTACAGGCTAGATTTCCTTTCCCCTGTTTCTGGCAGAACTATCTTAATTTTGACACTTCCCCGTCATTCCTGCGAAGGATTTTTGGTTCGATCGGTACGGGAATCCTTACAATTCATAAAAATACCCTAGACCAAGGGAAAAATTTTCTGTGAAAGTTAGGTTGGGTTCAGAAAGTAGGTTGGGTTGAGGCACTCGTACCCAACAAATTCTTGTTTTTGACCCTTCGCTCAACTTGATATTTTGCACCATTCTCAGCAAAACGGTATAAAGCGGGTTTTCCTGACAAAAAACCTCAGATTTTACGTGACTTTGTGGCAAGAAACCCGGTTTCTGACATTAAATCTGACATTAAATAGGTAGGTGCAAATAAATCAGCCTACGGGGAGAGGGCGCGTGAGTGCAGCAATAAACTGCCGGCTTTGATAGATATTCGCTTAACCCGACCATACAAAATATTATTAAAAACACCGTTGCTGCGTCCAGGAATATCTAAGTCAAAATCGACCCGCTCATCATCCGCTGATATCTCCGCTCCAATTCATCCCGCACCACCGGCCACTGATTCAAAGTTTCATCATTCTCAATTACCATTTGAGCCGCGGCCCTCGCCAACTCCAAAACCTCCTGATCCTCCACCAAACTCGCCAAAGCAAAATCCGGCAAACCCGACTGCCGAGTTCCCAAAACCTGACCTGGCCCGCGCAATCTCATGTCCATTTCCGCAATAAAAAAGCCATCTTGAGATTGTTCTAAAACCTTCATTCTCTGCATAGCTTCCGCAGTTTTGGAACCGGGCATTAACAAACAATAAGAACGGTTGCTGCCCCGACCAACTCGACCCCGCAACTGGTGCAATTGGGACAGTCCAAAACGCTCAGAATTTTCAATTAGCATTACTGTGGCATTCGGCACGTCTACTCCCACTTCAACCACAGTAGTAGATACTAAAATATCCGTTTCTTTGTCCCGAAACTTAGTAATTGCCTCATCTTTGTCAGCACTGCTCATCCTACCGTGGAGCAAACCCACCTTAAACTCAGGAAATACACTTTTTTCAAGTTTCTCTTTTTCCTCAATTGCCGATCGCACGTCCAACTTTTCCGACTCCTCCACCAGCGGTAGCACCACATAAACTTGACGCCCGCTAGCCACTTCCCGCCGAATCAAATCGTAAGCTTGAATGCGTTCTTTTGCAGACATTACAGTGGTTTGAATCGCCTGCCTACCGGGGGGAAGTTCATCAATTTGACTCACATCTAAATCCCCGTGCAGCGTCAGCGCCAGCGTCCGGGGAATGGGAGTTGCCGTCATCGTCAAAACGTGGGGAGCTTCGCCTTTTTGCTGCAATTTAGCGCGCTGCTGCACGCCGAATCTGTGCTGTTCGTCAATTACGGCCAAACCCAATTTTCGGAAACTCACCGTATCTTGAATCAGCGCGTGAGTTCCCACTAAAACAGGCAATTCTCCGGTTTCTAACTGGCTGTGAATTTCCCGGCGCTTTGCTACTTTTGTCGAACCAGTTAACAGTTCGACAGACAAGTGCATCAAGTTAAACCAACCTACCAATTTGCGATAATGCTGTTCTGCTAAAACTTCTGTCGGCGCCATTAAAGCGGCTTGATAGCCGGATTGAATAGCTGCTAGCATTGCCACGACGGCTACTACAGTTTTGCCTGCGCCGACATCGCCTTGCACTAATCTGTTCATCGGTTGCGAGGAAGCTAAATCGTTGAGGATGTCATTGATGACTCTTTCCTGAGCATTAGTCAAGGCAAAAGGCAAGATTTCATAAAAATGTTCGATCAATTTGCCGCTAGGAAGGATGACGGCACTAGCTTGAGCTTTTCTTTGGGTTTGGCGGCGCTTTAAAAGTCCTAATTGCAGGTAGAAAAATTCGTCAAAAACTAAGCGGCGGCGGGCGGCGGCCAAACAATCTCGATCGAGCGGAAAGTGAATATTAGTCACGGCATCGGCTAAACCCATTAAACCGTAACGCTCGCGCAAATCTTCCGGCAGCGATTCTGGCAACATTTTCGCCGCGGGCATTGCAGCCAAAATCGATCGCCTCACCGAACCGGCATCCACCCCTTCCGTCAGCGGATAAACCGGTATCAGGCGGCCGACTTTCATTGATTCGATCGCACCGCCGGAGTCGTCTAATACTTCTAACTCAGGATTGTCTAAAGTAATTCCATATTTACCCTGCTTCACCAACCCGGAAGCTGCCAGCACCGCACCAGTACAATACTCGCGCTTTTTGAATTCTTGCCAACCGCGATTGCTGTAGCGAGGGCCTGCAAAAAAACGACTAATTTTTATTTCTCCGCTGCGGTCTTTTAAAATTAATTCTAATATGGTTAACTTCTTATTCTTCGGACTAGAAAAGCAATTGCACCGCTTCACTTCTGCGATCAAAGTGACAGTTTCGCCAGCTACGAGTTCGCGAATTTGTACTTGCTTTGCATAGTCGATGTGGTTGCGCGGATAGTAGTAAAGCAAGTCGTATACAGTGTATAAACCCAGTTTTACCAAGCGGTTGCCGTTGGCGGGCCCGATGCCGGTGACGCGGGTTAACTGTTGGTCGAGAGTCAGGCCCGCCGGTGCGGGTGCTGCACTCAGGGGTGCAGTTCGGGGAACGGAAACTGCTGGGGCGGTTGGTTGGGGAGCGTTTGCGGGTCTGACTTGTGCTACTTGTTCTTGCTGGTGCCGCGTTTCTTGTTCCCAAACTTGCTCCATTTGCCTCAGAAAACTGACCGTAATGGCGATCGAATGTTGGCGCTGTTCGAGATCTTTCTGAGGGTAGATGTCAAATTCAGCGGCTAGTTGCCTGGCTCGATCGCGCGAAGAAGCCGCCACAGCAACTGCCAACTGTCTCAAACTCAGGCCCAGAAACTCGCTGAAGCGGTATTGACTGCCTTGGATGTCGTTAAATCCGCGATCGGCTTCTACTGAAAGAGCTTTTTGCAATCGCTGCCATTCTGGTTGATTATTAGTCATCAGTCATCAGTCATTAGTAATTAGTAATTAGTAATTAATCATTAGTCATTAGTCATTAGTCATTAGTCATTAGTTATTAATCATAGCTCAAGAATTCCAGACAACTGTCAACTGTCAACTGACAACTGACAACTGTCAACTGTCAACTGACTAATCTTCAAACCAACTCGATCGCCAAGCCGACTCAGCGTCCACCACAGCAAGTTCCCGCTGCTTTTTCTGGTAATCGCGGCCTAGCGAGTTCAACTTTACAGAGAGGTTGCGAATTTGCTGGCGCCAAGCCGAGGTTCCCGCATCAGCAAACTCTATTTCCGACAGTCGCAGTTTAATCGCTGTAATGTGCAGCGCCCTATTACCGGATGTTTCTGCCAAGTTTCGGGATGCTGATGACGCATCGGTTTCAATGATTAAGTTTAATAAGTTAGGTGGCCCAGCAACGCTGTCGCCGGACAATTCAGCTTGAGAAGCAGCTTCTAGAATAGGTTCTGGCAAGTGACTGGGCAAGATTCCCGACTGTTGCAGCAAGCGGTTGGTGTCGCGAGAAAGCAGCTTGATAATACGGGCGATCGACTTTTCAATACTATTTTGCCAGCGCGCCAAACTTTCGGGGGAATTGGCACTTGGCATTTGGTAATTGGCCAATGAAAATAGATAGTTAATGGCGGAAACTTCGTTTTTTCCCTCTTTTTTTTCCTTTATTTCTTCTTCCTCTTCTTCTTTTTCTTCTTCCTCTTCTTCTTCTTCCTCTTCTTCTTCCTCTTCTTCTTCTTCCTCTTCTTCTTCTTCTTCTTCCTCTTCTTCTTCCTCAGATTCTGTCGTCACTAGAGATCGCAATTTTTCCTCCGACGCCGCAGCCAAAGCCCTTACAGACTGCTGCATTTTTTGCCGCCCGTCGAAGGACAACTTGAGAAAGGACTCCGGTACTGCTTGAGTGCAAAGGTGATAGCAAGCCAAAATTAATTGCTGCCGCACTGCTTGTCCCAACGCAGTTAAATAACCATCGTAGGTACTGCGAAACTCCAAAGTCAAGGCTGCTAAAGCCTCTTCGAGTCCTGCCAAATCTTGCTCTATTCGCTCTCTTGCTCGCACCATATCTCTCGTATAAAATTAAAATAGGAGGCGGGCAAAAAAACCAGGTTTCTGCCACAAATTGTCTGAGTTTCCATTTAATACTGGTTATAAACCGGGTGTTTTGTACACCGTCCGAGAGTCCTGTAAAAATTAAAAATTAAAAATGCAAAAAATCAAGTTTTCACATTTTTAATTTTTAATTTTCAATCTTACATTGGGGATTATTTAGCACCCATTTGGGCTGCCACTTCATCGGCAAAGTTAGCTTCTACCTTTTCAATGCCTTCGCCCAACACAAAACGCACGAAGCGACGCACTTGGACATTTTCTCCAATTTGGGCGATCGTTTGTTTCACCAACTCTTCCACCGAGATATTCTGATCTCTAATAAAAGGCTGATCCATCAAAGATAACTCTTTCATGCGCTTGTCAATACGCCCTTGAACAATCTTTTCTTTGATGTTGTCCGGCTTGTTGCCCAAGTCGTCCTTCTCCATTTCAATTGCCTTTTCTCTTTCGACAACTTCGGCGGGGATATCTTCAACTTTCACGTATTCCACATTCGGGGAAGCTGCAATTTGCATCGCAATATTCCGCACCAAAGTTTGGAATTCTTCGCGGCGTGCCACAAAATCAGTTTCGCAGTTAACTTCCACCAGCACTCCGACGCGGCCGCCCGTGTGAATGTAGCTACCTACGAGCCCTTCTGAGGCAACCCGTCCTGCTTTTTTGTCAGCCCCGGCGAGACCTTTTTTCCGCAGCCACTCAATGGATGTTTCGATATCCCCATCGTTTTCAGCGAGGGCTTTTTTGCAGTTCATCATGCCCGCGCCGGTTTTGTCGCGCAGTTCTTTAACAAGTTTTGCAGATATGTCCGCCATCTTCTTTAAGTTCCCAATCAAAATTAGTTATTAGTCATTAGTCATCAGTCATTAGTCATCAGTCACTAATTTTAATGTTAATGATTAGACCAGAGTGAAGAAATACCCAGTCGATATTAGTACCGACTTTGTAGGTGTAGCGCCAGAATTAATTCTAGCGCTGACACAATGAATGCTTTTGCCAGAACTCTACTAATGACTTAGACTCCTGCCATGTACAATTAAAAATTAAAAATATCCAACTAAAAATAATAATTATTTTTAATTTTCAATCTTTAATTTTTAATTTGCTGGTGTCAGATTCCGAGGGCAATACTAGCTCTCGGTTTCTTCGCCTTCGGCCTCAGCAGCTTCGTCGGGATCTACATAATCGGGGTCATCCAATTCTTCGATTTCGACATCATATTCAGCGCCTTCGTAACCACCGTCGTAGTCGTAGTCTTCCTCAGAGTCGCCGCCCTGCTGACCGTGACGACCTTCGTAGATGGCATCAGCCAACTTGCCGACAATCAGCTTGATCGATCGAATAGCATCGTCGTTCGCCGGAATCGCAATGTCCACCAAATCCGGGTCGCAGTTGGTGTCCAACAGAGAGACGATCGGAATTCCCAACTTTTGGCATTCCAACACCGCATTATACTCGCGGCGTTGGTCTACCAGCACCACTCCGTCGGGAATCTTGCGCATGGATTTAATCCCGCCCAGATACTTCTGGAGTTTGGCCATTTCTCGGCGCAGCACCGAAGCTTCTTTTTTCGGCAGCAAATCGAGGGCGCCGATTTCCTCGCGGCGCTCCAAATCCTTGAGGCGCTCCACGCGGGACTTAATAGTCGTCCAGTTGGTGAGCATTCCTCCCAGCCAGCGCTGGTTGACGTAATAAGCACCGCAGCGTTGAGCTTCTTGGGCTACAATCCCGGCAGCTTGGCGCTTCGTACCCACGAACAAAAACTTTTTGCCTTTTTCTGAGGCCACTCTCATGTACTCGTAGGCGTCTTCCATAAGCTGAGCGGTTTGCACGAGGTCGATGATGTGAACCCCGTTGCGCTCTGTAAAAATGTAGGGAGACATTTTCGGGTTCCACCGGCGGGTTTGGTGTCCGAAGTGAACCCCTGACTCTAACATTTGAGCCAAACTGACTACTGGCATTGTATTTTTAACTCCTGTATTCGGGTTAATCCTCCACCCGGTCGTATTTCTGAAGGTTTGCGCCCTCGAAACACCCGAAAACCCGGATGTGCGAATTTAAACAACTTTTCTAGTTTATCACAGCGCGCGCTACTTTGTCTGACAATCTGATATCCCTAGGTTTAGATGGGCGGTGGGCACCCGGAGGTGAGATTTAGTGCGGGGTGCGCAGGCTGCGGTTAGAGTTACTTGCAAGCGCTTATTAAAAACGAAAAATCCAGGTGGGAGCTTGCCAAAGCCTTTGTTCGCTTGTGAGAGAATGGCGTTGTTGGTGCGCCTCTTGTGCCTTCAAGCTTCGATCGAGCTGGTACCCATTTTTTTCGATCGCCCATTCTGTCGGCTTTACTGCCGTGCCCTCTCGATCCGCAAAAATCCCAAAGCTAAAAACGATATGCCCATCCCCATTCTCGTCCTGCTTGAAGTTCTAATTGTCATCGCACTTTCCCGACTTGTCGGTTTAGCATTTCGATCTATCAAACAACCTCAAGTCATTGGAGAAATTGTAGCAGGAATTATGCTCGGACCTTCTCTGTTTGGCTTAGTTGCACCAGATTTAGCAACAGCACTTTTTCCAGCCGAAGCCGTTCCCTTCCTCAACGTGCTGTCTGAGGTGGGGCTGATATTTTTCATGTTCTTGATTGGTTTGGAACTGAATCCCAAGTATCTCAAAAGCAATTTAGATATCGCGATTTTAACTTCCCACGTCAGCATTCTAGTGCCGTTTTCTCTGGGAAGCTTGCTAGCACTCCTGCTTTATCCCATCGTTTCAAATAATAGCGTTTCGTTTACAGCCTTTGCCCTATTTTTGGGCGCTGCGATGTCAATTACTGCTTTTCCTGTGCTGGCAAGAATTATTACAGAACACAACTTACAGAATACAAAATTGGGGACGCTGGCCCTGACTTGCGCGGCCGTTGACGATGTGACAGCTTGGTGCTTGTTAGCAGTGGCGATCGCAGTTACTAGAACTAACTCAATGCTAGGCGCTTTACCGACAATTATTGCATCTTTAATTTACATCGGTTTCATGCTGACTGTAGTCCGATGGTTGTTGCAGCGGCTTTCCAAGCACTACAATCGCACCGGCCGATTAACACAGTTAGTGCTTGCAGGAATTTACATGGGAGTTGTAGCTTCTGCCTTAATTACTGAATTAATCGGCATTCATTTAATCTTCGGTGCATTTTTGCTGGGTGCCGCAATGCCAAAAAATGCGGGATTAACCAGAGAATTAGCGGAGAAAACTGAAGATTTTGTCTTGATATTTCTGCTTCCAGTCTTTTTTGCTTACAGCGGTTTGCGCACTCAAATCGGCCTGCTCAACAGTCCCGAATTGTGGCTGCTGTGCGCCGCTGTTTTGGGAGTGGCTATTGTCGGCAAATACGTCGGCACTTACGTGGCGGCAAGAGTCTGTGGCATCAGCAACCGCGAAGCTTCTGCACTGGGATGGCTGATGAATACTCGCGGTTTGACTGAACTAATTGTGCTGAATATCGGTCTTTCCCTGGGCGTAGTTTCGCCGCTACTATTTACGATGTTAGTCATCATGGCTTTAGTGACAACTTTTATGACTTCGCCACTATTGGAGTTGACTTATCCCAAACGGTTAATTCGGTTAGATATTTCAGAAGTTAGCTCTGAGGAATTAGAATTAGAAGCTTCACCAATTGCGGCTAGCAGCGAAGAAACTGCTAAAAAATTGCTGCCAACTTATCGAATTTTAGTACCGGTTTCTAATCCCAGCACGCAGAAAGGTTTACTGCAACTAGCGGTAGCGCTGGCGCAGCCGGCTGCTGGTATGGGCGGTGACGATTTACAGTCGGCGGCGGTTCATCCTTTGAGTTTGATAGAATTAAATGAGGATTATGCCTTTGAAAGTACGCCTGCGGAAGCAGATCGCATTATTCAAGAGCGCCGCTGGAAATTATCAGAATTGATTGATAGTTTGGAACTGCCTGACGCGCGAAAATTTGTACATCCTATCATTCGGGTTACTAATGATGTAGCCCGGGAAACGGCACAAATTGCGCAAATCGATCGCGCGGATTTGATTTTATTAGGATGGCACAGGCCTAGTTTTAGCAGCAATCGTTTGGGAGGACGTGTCGGTCAAATTCTCAGCAACGCTAAGGTGGATGTAGCAATTTTTGTTGACAGAAACCGGGAAACGTTGAATAACTTGTTAGTACCTTACGCGGCAAACATTCACGATGATTTGGGGTTAGAATTGGCGCTGAGACTGTTAGTTAATAGCGAGGAACGCCGTTTGACGGTGTTGCGGGTGGCGGTTGACGGGGAATCTGGAAACGAGCTGAGTTACGAGTTTCAGCGAGTGATGGAGCAGTTGCCGGTTGAGGTGCGATCGCGCATTGAAACTCCGATTGTGGAGGCTGCTGAGCCAATTCAAGCTGTGGTGGCGGCTTCTGCTAATGCTGATTTGACTATTGCAGGTACGAGTCGGGAGTGGGGAATTGAGCGCCAAACTTTGGGACGGTATACTGATGAATTGGCTGTGCAGTGTCATTCTTCGCTGCTGATTACGCGGTGTTACGTTAAAGTGCGATCGCACTTGGCATCGGTACTTCCTCAAAGGTAGTCAGTTGACTGTTGACTGTTGACTGTTGGCAGTTGTTATTAGTTATTGGTTATTGGTTATTTGTGAGTGAGTACCAATGCCCAATGCCCAATGCCCAATGCCCAATGCCCAATTATTAATTACCAAGATTATGAATCATTTAAGCCTCAAATCGCTGGCATTTTACGGGATTGCGATCGGCTCTGTTTTGCTGCTGTTTAAAGTAGTAACTGCTTACGGCGAAACAAATTTAAAGGCTGCTCCGGCAATTGGGGGAAGTTATCGCTTCGATGCTAAAAGTTTGCCCGAATGTCTGGAATCTGATTCCTTGGTCTTGACAATCGAGCAGTCAGGTGTTTATTTGAGCGGTAATTTGCGATCGGGCAGCAGCGAGGGCGATCGCGTAAAAACAGCCGAGGAGAAACCTTCTCTATTTGGCAAGTGGGAAACTCAAGGATTGAGTTTGTCGGGTGCTGTTCCTAATTTAACGGGTTGCAGCGACTCCAAAGCAACGGGTCAAAACAGTTCTGTTAAACTGCGAGGAATTGTGGAAAAAGAAAGCCTCAAGGGAAAAATTAGTCTGACAGATGGGGCGGCGGCTACTGATTTTACGGCTCAAAGAGAAGCGGCGGTGCAACCCCAGAAGAAGGAACATTGATCGATTCCAATGGGGCATAAGAAATGGGAAATGGGTAATTGTCAAATTCTTTGTCCCTCTCCGACTCTGCGACTTTCCTACTCTCCGCTTCTCCCCAGGCTGAGTAAGGAATCAAAAAGCTCTGGAGGCGGGGGTGGGGGAGTGGGCGATCGAACTCCCGCCCCCAGAGCTCGCCCGCGACGCTCGGTTGCTGCTAGATTGGAAAATATATCTAAAAGTGAATGATAAAAATAAAGTATCCCAGAAGAGTCCTTGGTTGAGAATTTGTCTTGCTCAAGACCCCCCGTGCCCGTATAGTTTGTTTGGAATGGATGTTGCCGTGATCTTAATGCCGTCAGAAACTTCGCTTACCCAGTCAAAACCCTTGATTTTAGACAGTTTGCCAGACTTGTCGCCGAACGATGGCGGATGTCCCCGCCGGGCCAGATTGCAAATTGACTTGATGTTGCTGGCGATCGAAGCCTTGTATCTCGGAGGTGCTGAAGAAATGCTGGCAGTGTCAAAGGACCTGGAATTGGAATCAATTATCAAAAATCGGGTTGCCCTTTGGCTGATGCGCAATACTAACCCGCTGAGACGCTACACGCAGCGCCGCTCCCTTACCATGGTGGAGGCAAAAGCGCTGGTGGCGATCGCCTGTAATATGGCGCGCAAGTTAACCGCGACAATTCGGCAGTTGCTGCTAGACTCACAGCAGTTGCGATCGAGAAATATCCCCCTCAACCAGAACTTGCCGCTGGCTGAGTATTTAGAACGCTTTCGAGCTCACTTTCGATCGCGCATGAACCCCAAGCGATCGCTAGTTGCAGCTTACGATTCCGACGACAAGCTCAACGAACTAGCTTTGAACTTGTTGAGCAAACTGCTATTTTGTACAGGCACAGCCGGAATGCAGCGCTTCTGGGTTAGCCTGTTTGATGGAGAAGTTGAATAAAAAATGACTATTAGGCGTCAGTACAGTCTGCCAAATTGCACCCTGGTTCTAGAAGGGTTGAGCGATGGATCGGCAGCCAGCCAGTTAGATATACGGCCGGTGCTTTCCATACTAATGAGCGCTGAATGCTATGTTACAGGTCTCAGCGGGCCCCTAAGCGGGGGACGAGACTTTTTTGAAAGCTTGGTGAGGGCCGTCAGCAGCTACGCTCAAGAATTTATGAGCGGAGTGCATTATCCCGATCGCTACGGCCCGAATTTGGGTATGGTGCAGTTGCACAGAATAGACGGGAATTTGCATCGGTTGACCGTTCTACCCACCGAAACAGGCAGCCCAAGCCAAATCGATCAAAAAACAGAACTGTCGGCAAAAGTAGATTTGACGACGGTACAGCTATTTGACTTAGTGGAAGCGATCGATCAGTTTTTTGCGGACACGCAGACGCTGCCGGAATTGTCACTGCAATTAACCCCAATTTCCAAGCGTTACGTCAAGTCTGCCGAACCTTTGGCGAAGCGGAGTTTGCCTGCTGTCGTGGGGGTGTCGAGTTTGGCTTTGGCGGCGATGGCGTTTTTCTTGGTGCCGGTGCCCGAAGTCCAGCGCCCGAGAGATCCGGTGCCGCAGCCCAATCCAGCCGGCCAGAATCTGGGAACGCCGAATCCGGGCGGATCGGGTTCGCCGAATCCCAATCCCACGCCTGCGGCGGGCGGTTTGCTGCCTGGGACTCAAACTCCGAACGCTGAATCGAGTTCGCCGACTCCGATCCCCGCGCCGCAGCCGGACGCTTCACCTAGCGCCACACCGCAGTCAAACACTTTGCCGGAAAGCACGCCGAGTCCTGTTTCTGAAGGTTTGGCAAGCCCTGAGGTGGCAGCCGTGCCAATTAGCGATCCAGGGGAAATTGAGCTGTTGAAGGGCAAACTTTCCCAGCAAATTGACGGAGTTGTGAAGAATCAGCCTCCGGTTGATGCGGAGTTGGTTTATCGGGTGAGTGTGGCTAAAGACGGGGCGATTGTCGGTTACAAGTCGGAAAATTCGGCAGCAGTCGATCGATCCGAAACGCTTTTGTCGGAGTTGCTTTACAAGCCGGTTGGCAGCAGGCCGCCTGCGGAACCGCTGGCTGATTTCCGAGTAGTTTTTGCACCAGACGGCACTGTTCAAGTCACTCCTTGGTAATGGTTGATTGTTGACTGTTAACGGTTAACTGTTGACTGTTAACGGTTGACTGTTGACTGTTGACTGATACCAAATCCCGCTTAAATGCTCCCTCAATCTCTTAGTCTGCGGAGGCAGACTTGGTTTTTACAGTAGCGATTTCAATCGCCGAATCATCTACAAACCGATTGCGGATTTAAAATCCTGTTGGTGCGATCGGCTCAATGTCGGGGTCAAATCCTCCGACTTGATTTGTGCGAATTATCCACAAAAATGCTCCCTGTTTTAAGAAAATTTTGGCGATTTCATCTTGGGTACGCCTGGGCAGCATTGTTCGGTAACTAATAGCAGCTTTTATTAGGTTCACTATACCCGCAAAAAAGGTTTTTTTCAGTTCCGAATCAATCCCCGCCAATCTCGGATTTTTCCGCCAATCTGGACGGACAATGCCGAGGGGCATTAATACTTTTTCTAAACTTTCTCCTAAAGCTACTAACTGGTGAAATCTTTGGGTTTGTGCGTCGGTGGGATGTGTTTTCAGCCAGTCTTGAATCTGAGGGTTTGACTCTATTTCGGAAGTAATTTTTTTAATTGTCGCGTAAATTGCCTGACTTGAATCTTGGACGCAAGAAGTTGCTGGGGTGACTAAACTTGCGCCGGTGCCGTCTCCGCTGCGGTAGCGGGCCATCATGATATCTAGTTGCTGGTTTAGTTCGGTTAAAGGCGACAAGGCGATGCCGTCAAAATCGTAGTCGCAACACACGCAATCTAATTTACAGATGATATCGCAAACCGGGCGATCGCCCAACCAGCCGCGCTGTAAGTCTCCCATATAGCTTTGCCATTTGCTGGAACCGGCAACAATTCCGTCGGGATTGTGGGCGTAAACTTGTTTGTATTCTATGTCAAAACGCAGTTCGCTGGTAAATCGATCGCGCACCAGTTTTGCTACTCCGAAAGCAAAATGTCCGGTGACAATTCCCAGCGGTGCAGGTTCGCGTTTTTTGCCACCGATACCGCCGAAACTGTGAATCACTATGCCGATATCTCCTTCTTGCCAAGGGGAGATTGAAGCGTTTTCTGTAGCATCATTTGGGGTTAACAATACTATTTTTGCTTGCCCTTTTTGTGCTGGTGTATTTGCCCAATTTTTGCTGCTTAAATAAGCCAGAGATTTTTGTAGACCGAAATGTGTTTCATCTGGTGTTAATTGGGCAATTTTGCGGGGTTCGATTGCCTGCACTACAAACATACTGTCTTCGTCTCTTTCGCCGTAAATGTACCAGCCGTCTGGATTTAAGGGCGATTTTTCGATCAGGTGATTGGTAGACCTCGCTACGCCATTTTTGTCTGGCTGTACTTGCGGAATCCGAATAATTTCCCCTGCGCCGTCAAATTGTCGAGATGTTTTGTTGAAATGCCGGACAATAAATTTGTCGCTGTCGGGTTCTTTTCGTTGCAAAATTGAGACGAAGGCGCACAAACGTCCGATAATTTGTACTGGTTCGCGATCGATCGTGAGTTCATAGCGATCGCTGCTGCTATAATTAATCGCAATCACCGGCCTGCGCAGCATCACAGTCACGCTGTCTTCGAGTCTGGTGCCTGCTAGAGTTTCTAAAGGGCCTACATTTCGCCAGCCGTTCAATCTATCTGGATGAATGTTGCCAGATTTTTTACTATCTTGAGCCTGTTTTGTAAAGTTGATATCTTGCGTTACTGCGTGGGAAAAAAACTGTACTTCGCGATTTGTACTCCATTTCAAAAAAGCTGTTTTGCCAATAAAGTTTTTATATTTTTTGGGCGCATTTATTACTTCAATAAACACTGTACCGTAGGGCTGGCGCTGTTCGCTTGATGGCAAAATTAACCGCCCGTGCCAAAGAGCGATCGGCTTGTAGAGATAGGCAACTGCTGCTGAATTTTCGCAGATTATCTCCGGATCGAGCGCTTCTGAAATATTGCTTTTTTTTCCAAAAATAGCAGCCGTTAAATTGCTGTCACTTTCTACGAATTGGGGTTCTAAAAAAACTTTGTCAGGTTCTGAAATATTAGCGGGTGAATTGCCAGCCTTTCTTTTGAACGACCGTCTAAAAAAATGGCGGTTTCCCTCGAATTTCGCCTGCAACCAATTGAGTAAAATCCGAATAAAAATAAAAGCTGTTAGACCACAAATTACAGCCAGAACTATCAGCGCCAGAGTCAAAATGAATTGGTCGAAAGATTGACCTGACAGTAAAAAAATTGTGGGCCCGTTCAAAGAAAATGCCGCCATAATATCTAAAAACGAGTTTTAGGTTCGATCCAGTCTGTGCTGGCTTGACTGCCGAAAACTAGGGGTTTGTCCTCGGTGATAGCTACGGTTTTGCCGGTCATATCAACTGCACAAAGAGGCCAAGATCGATCGCCCAAATTGCCGGCGCGGAACAGAACTTGTCCGGGACAAACTTGACTCCAACCCAACAATACAGCATGAGTGTAAAGACTGCGAGCGGGAGCAACGGTATAAGTGTAATTATCATTTTTGTCCCAAATGACACCGTAGTCGGACATATCGGAAGAGTTGAAAAGTGCTTCAAATTCGCGGGCGAGAACGCGGGAACCGTCTTGATTCCAAGAAACAGGTACTAAAATGGCGATCGTCCCGGACATATCTGTGTCATCGCTAGCATACATTCCGCTTTCCGCCAGCGGCGAAGCAGCCGCCACTGTTTGCAGTTCCCCAGTTTTGAGATTTTCCACAAACATGACGCTGCTAACCCGACACCGGGCGAATTCCGGCTGCACTTGCAACTCAATTCGACTGTAAGCCGCGTATTGGCCGTTAGTTGAAACTAGGGAAGGACTGCGATAGTAGCGGAGGCCTGTGCCGGCAGTTGAGCTAACTTTAGCATGAGTGGCACTAATCCATTCCCACGGAACGGGATAAGGGCTATTTAAAGGGTCAGTCATCGGTTTTTCTTCCAAAAGTTTTACTGGATTATCCAACAGATTCAGGCTTACACGCAACGGACTAGAAACCCGGTTTTAGCCTCGATACTTCGCCACCCAACCCCAGATTTGTAGAAACCGGGTTTCTTTTTCAGATTTTAGATTTGTGCTCCCATCTAAAATCTAAAATCGATCGGCAAAGGCGGCAAGGTCTGCTATCTTAATTTAGTTCGTTACACAACTTAACTCAAGTTTTATTAAAATCTCACAGGTCAGATAGTACCGAAATCAATATGGTATGTGAACCGAGAGGGAGTTTGACCTAATCACCTCATAGTTTACTAAACTTTTTCTCAAGCGAATTATGGCGATTTTATTGACAGACGCTCCGTTGTATGCTATAAGGTCTAGATAAAGCCAAAAACCAAAGCAATTTTTTTCTGGTTTGCAATTTTTTTCTGGTTTGTAAACAAACCACCATCGATGTAAAACTGACCAGCCTATAAAAAGGTCGAACGGGATACCACGATTCGTTAAATAGGTTGAAAATAATGATTAAACAATGGCTAAAAGCTTAAAAAAAAATAGTTGTACTGACAAAAAATAGCGTGTTGCTCCACCCGAATTTACGGCAGTGGACCAGCAGGAGCAGACTCATGCACGTAGAAGCAGGAGTCAGACCAAGCAACGAAAATACTTAGAGTTGAATGGTGAAGCAAAGATAAAATTGAGCCAAGTTTTGTATAGCAGGAAATATGACGCGATCTTTTAACCAAAAACCTTCCATCCCCCCGACTCGCGCCTCCAAGTCGCGGGGAAAAGGTTTGCTTGTACTGTCGCTGATTTTTAGGCTGCTGCTGCTGGGGGTAGGGAGCGGTTTTGCCTGGGTTCTGGGGATGGCGATCGCTCAAATTTATCCCTCAGGCGCGACGGAGATGCCGCTGGCAGAGAGATTGCTGCGTCTCACTCAAAATGTGACCCCCAGCCCGAAACTCGCACCAGCAAAGCAAATTCCGGCGCTCCCGACACCAACCGCTACACCCAGTCCGCAGTCCACAGTCAGTCCTGCGCAGAGAGAGAAATTGCAGTCGGATTTGAGACAGTTGCAGGGCGAGCTCAACGCGCTGATCGGCCGCACGGCGGCTTTGGAAAGCCAGTTGGGCAGCAGCCGCCCGACGGAAAGTTTGGAAAAGCGGTTGCAGTTGATGTCGCAGCAATTGGCGGGGCCGGAAACGGCGGCAAGTCCTGTTCCTGCTTTGCCCGCGATCGGCAGCAGCCGGAGTCCGATCGCTGAAACTGTTAATACTGCGCCACAAAATGCCAACAATCCGGTGTTTGGGGGGGACGGGCTGATGGTGACTCTGCCCAGCGATGTTTTGTTTGATACTGGCAGCATTTCTTTGCGCGCGGGAACAAGTGCGATTTTAGACAATTTGGTGGCGGAGTTGGGCAATCACGAGGGGGCAACTGTGCGGGTTGCGGGCCACACTGACGACGCCGGGGAAGCGGCGGACAATCGCAATGTGTCGTTGGCGCGGGCTCAGGCTGTGGTGCAGTATTTGTCTGGTGTGGTGGGCCAGAATTATCATTGGGTGGCGATCGGCTATGGGGAAAGTCGCCCTTCGGTAGACAATAGTTCCGATACTAATCGGCAGCGCAACCGCCGCATTGAAGTGGCAATTAGTCCTTAGTCATCAGTCATCAGTCATCAGTCATTTTTCAAGCATCTTATTCCGATGCCAACAGAAACCAGATAAATTAAATATTTCAATTCCCCTCTCCCTATGGCCCCATCTCCCTATCTTCCCCGCTATCAGGCTATCAGGCCGAAGGTGTAAGAGGTGGCAAGTCAGAATTATTTTTAGCCTGATCTATGGCATCTCGATGTTCGCTCCTAAGCTTCGGTTTTAAATACAAGTTCTCAATCAAAGCTGCCACTCCCGCAAACCAAGGCGGTACAATTACAGCTCCAATAATTCCCAATACTTGAACGCCTCCCAAGACAGACAGCAATTGATATAAAGGATGCACACCAACCGATGAACCAACTAGCAAAGGATCGAGCACGTAGGTTTCCAAATTCTGGATGATTACAAATAACAGCAATACCCACACAAATAGCCAGCCGCCTTTAGCAAAGGCTACGATTAATGCTGGTACTGCTCCCAAAACTGGCCCGATGAAGGGAATCAAGTTGGTAACGCCGGCGATCGCACCCAAACCTAAAGCAAATTCCGGCATTCCCAAAATGCTCAAACCTGTGGTAATAAATATCCCTAAAATGCCCGAAACTAACACTCGCCCGCGAATATAACTCCCCATTCTTTGACCGATTGGCGCGGCTTGTGCTGCTAATCTTGCGTCCCAAGGTTTTGGGAAAAACTGCACCAAACTTTTAATTAATGTGTCGCTGTCAGCAACCATGTAACCGGAAATAAATAATGCTAAAACTAGGCTGAAGACACCGCCTAGAATGCCTCTCGTTAAACTGTACGATCGCAAAACCAGTTGTTGGCTCGATCGAATCAGCCAATTAGTCAGCGATTGAGTGTCCACAAACTGACCCACCAAGGTTGGGGCATTGTCGCTCAACCGACTCAATACATTAGTTGCCACAGTTCGCAAACTTTCGACATAAACGGGTAACTGCCGCAGCAGTAACTCTATTTGTTCGATTACCGTGGGGCCGATTAACACTACCGTCCCGCTAAATCCGCCGATGAGAGTTAAATAAACCATAATCACTGCCAGCCAGCGGGGAACCCGCATGGTTTCGGCCCAATTAACGATCGGGACGATCGACGCGGCCAGCACGACTGATATCATCAGAATTACTAGCAAGCTGCGCAATTGCCACAGCAGCACTAGCAGCAAGGACGATGCTACTATTAGCAGCAAGTTAGGTAAAGAAATAGTAATCCGCTGTTCTGACATGATTAAGTAATCAAGGTTTGTATTCGCGCTTATGTCCTCCCATAGGGGGAGTTTATTTATCTTCTCAGTTACCAAATATATGTGGGGTAAAATCTGCCCCTACTCATATTATAATCAAAAGTAACATCAGTAAAAAAAAAAATATGCAACCGCAATATTCAACCCAAGATTTCTCCACTATTTCGTCTATTAAATCACCAACGCTGTTTTACGAATGGCAAAATTATCGCTGTGCTTATGATGTTTATAAACCAACTACTGCGACAGAAGATAGCATCCCTTTGTTATTAATTCATCCGATAGGAGTTGGTTTGTCAAGAATCTTTTGGCATAGATTTTGTGATAGTTGGTACAAAGCAGGGAACAGCAATCCGATTTACAATCCCGACCTTTTGGGCTGCGGCGATTGCGAAATGCCGGCTGTGGCTTGCTATCCTGACGATTGGGCTGCACAGTTGCAGTTTTTCTTGGAAACAGTAGTAAAAAAACCTGCGATCGTCCTCGTGCAAGGTGCTTTACTAGCTGTAGCCTTGGCTTTAGCAAAAAAGCAGCAGGAAAGCGGCTCAAATTTAATTCGCGGGTTAGTTCTCGCGGGGCCTCCCGCTTGGGCTGTGATGAACAAACATTCGACAGACAGACAGCAAAGAATTGTCTGGAATTTGTTAGATTCTCCCTTGGGAAACGCTTTTTACCGCTACGCCAGACGCGCTGAATTTTTGCGTTCTTTTTCCATCAAACAACTCTTTGGCGATGCGACAAAAGTTGACAGCGAATGGTTGAATGCTTTGCAAGCTGGGGCGGCAAATCCTGACAGCCGGCACGCGGTTTTCTCGTTTTTAGCGGGGTTTTGGCGCCAGGATTACAGCGGTACGATTCAAAAGTTCGATCGACCTGCACTCATTGTGATGGGAGAAAAAGCCTCAAGCATCAGTCAAGCGGGTAAAGAAGAAAAACCGGATGAAAGATTAGCGCAATATTTAGCCCATTTTCCCAAAGGGGAAGGTTTATTAATGCCGGGGCGGAATGTTTTGCCCTACGAATCAACCGCAGAATTTGTCGGGGCTGTTGCGGAGTTTGTGAACAAGTTAAATAAAAATTAAATCTCTTTCTGAAGTTGCGGTCTAATAATAACTTATTTACACAGTTAATAGACCTCATCATGTGTCCCGAGGTCTAGTAAAACAATGACTTCACTATTTTTTTCCGTATCCTCTTCAATCGAGAACACAATCCGACAATTATAGCCGCAATAGCAGGACTGAAGACCTTCAAGTTTGCCACCTAGTTTATGAGTACCTAGGTTGGGAAAAATACATCTGCTTCCATTTGTTGAAGAGAGTCTTCAATACGTTGCTGGAGGTGAGGATTTCGTTTCACAAACTTGCGGAATGCTCGTTTGAATTTGGGAGTCAGAACCAGTGGTCTCATGCTTCGGGCTCGTCCCAAGACTGGCGTAATTTTGAAATAACATCCTCGGCTGACTGCTGTCGAAATTTGCCTGTACGGAAATCAGCTAAGGTTTGTTGAGCATCCGCAGCTATTTCGGCGCGGATACTCTCGCGGTGACGGTTTTGCAGGATTTTTATCAGCATTTCCTGCTGTTCGTAGGACAGTTGTAAAGCAGTTTCTAGCACTTGGTCGAGGGTATTCATAGAGCTAGGCTATTACCTCTAAGGTTGAACAACTTGCGAAGTTTAGTAAATTGTATCGCTTATTCCAAGACTAGGCTAAACAAAAAAAATGTACTAAACTCGGTTTTGTCATGAGCGACAAAATCATTACGATCGAACCAGGTAAACGCGGTGGAAAGCCTTGCATCAGCCGAATGCGAATTACCGTGTATGATGTGTTGGGTTGGCTGGCTGCGGGAATGTCTCATACAGAGATTCTAGACGATTTCCCAGAGTTGACGGAGGAAGACATTAGAGCGTGTTTAGAATTCGGCGGTTGAAACCGCTTCTTGTCAAACAAAGTCTGCCTCCGCAGATTATGAATTTAGTTTCAACCCCGATGCCAGATGGTTGTACCATCTTTTTGATCGATCAGAGTAATGCCCCGATCCTTAAGTTCGTTGCGAATGCGATCGCCCTCAGCAAAATCCCTAGCTTTCCGAGCATCTTTCCGCTGTTGAATCATCACCTCAATCTCCGCATCACTCAAACCATCAACAGCATCATTGCTATCACTTTCCGGCTGAACTTCTAAACCCAAAACCTCCGCCAAACTCACCAATGTCAGCCATTTTTGCTGCAACAAATCCGGCGAAGTTTCTGTTTTGCCTTGATGCACTAAAACATTGCCTTCCTTGCCCAAGTCCTTAGCCAATTCAAACAAAACAGTCAAAGCACTCGGAGTATTGAAATCATTGTCCATCGCTGATTGAAAGTCCTGCACAGCTTTGCTATCCTGTCCAGTTTTCTCAACGTCCCAACTCAGTTGAGAACCGTATCGGAGGCCAAACAGCAAACCTTCATTGATAGTCTTCCAGCCATTTCGAGCACTAGCGATCGCCTCTTCGGTAAAATCAATTTGACTGCGGTACTGCGCTGTTAACACAAACAGCCTCACCGCCATCGGTTCCACCGCTTTTGACTTCTCGCTTCCTTCCTTATTACTCCGTCCCTTACCAAGGGGGGGCTGGGGGGGGTTAGATTCCAAATCACCCGACCAATTCCCAGCCAACAAATCGCGAATTGTAATAAAATTGTGCAAAGATTTCGACATCTTTTTGCCTTTGACAGTCACAAAAGCATTGTGCATCCAATAATTAGCAAGTGACTTGCCAGTCGCGGCTTCAGATTGAGCAATTTCGTTTTCGTGGTGCGGAAAAATTAAATCGGAACCGCCGCAGTGAATGTCAATTGTTTCGCCCAAGCAATCGCGCACCATCGCCGAACATTCGATGTGCCATCCGGGGCGACCTTTTCCCCAAGATGAATCCCAAGCAGGTTCTCCGGGTTTAGCGCTTTTCCACAGAGCAAAATCCGAGGAATCTTGCTTTTTTTGAGCTTCTATTTCTGCGGTTTCCAATCTACCGCTAGCCCCGGCTTGCATTTCTTCCAACTTGCGGCCGGAAAGTTTTCCGTAATCGGCAAACTGCCTCACGTTGTAGTAAACGTCGCCGCCGGAAGCATAGGCATAACCTTTATTTTCTAATTCGTGAATCAGCCGTTTAATGCCGTCCATTGTATGGGTGGCGCGGGGATATTCATCGGCCCTGAGAATATTTAGCTTGTCCATATCTGCAAAATATTCATCAATGAAGCGTTCCGCCACGGCTTCCATTGTGGAATTAGTTTCGCGGGCGCGGTTGAGAATTTTGTCGTCAATATCTGTAAAATTCTGCACGTAGCGCACATCGTATCCCCGCCACACAAGATAACGCCGCACCATGTCCCAAACAATGTAAGCGCGGGCGTGGCCGACGTGGCAGTAATCGTATACCGTAACGCCGCAGCAGTACATCCGCACCTTTCCTGGTTCGATGGGTTCAAAAGGTGATTCGCGACGGGTCAAGCTGTTGTAAAGCGTTAGAGTCATTCGATTTTAGATTTTAGATTTTAGATTTTAGATTTTACAAGATTTACGCAGAACCTCTATGTGTAGGGTGCGCAATGCGCACCCGATCTGTATAGGTAGCGCGTCAAACTATTTTTGCGTCTAGGACTGTTGGTTGGTAGTTGCGATCGCCCGTTAGCGAAGCTTGCAGAAAAAGAGCGCCCAACTGCCAGCCTAGGAAATTTGGTACTAAATCTCCTCTATCCATAGTACCGCCCCGGCCGACTCAATCTCACATCTAATTCATGTCAGGGAATCTTGACAATAGTTGGTGACGATCCCCACAAGCGTTTTTTTGTCAAGGTTTCCTGACATATTGATCCCCAAAATCACGAAAATGCGTATAACTACTCATGATTGATGGCAAAGACCCCTTGACCCGATCGCAACTTGTCTGCAACATTAAGTCATGACAAAGCGATCCCAAAGAAATGCTTCGATTAAGCTAAGCAGCTCTGGGAGTCGAATAGCGCGTGTGCTGCCAGCACAGCGTTGCTAGCAGCACCGATCGCACTCACAAAATCGATCTTGTCAATCAAGAATCGACAGAAAAGTTTTATTTAGATCGGACGGTGCGCGCAGAAGCCAAGAAGTCACAACCCCCGATCGCATTGGGGACAAGACAAGCTAAAAACAAGCAAGGCTTCAAAGGTTGGAGAGATTTGGAAGCTCGATAATATTTGCATTTAAAAGAGTTTCTAACTCAAAAAGTCAACACATTTGTGTTGAAAGAAAAAATCTAACCCGCCATCCCAAATAAGTGGAGAACAAACTCATGGCAAAAGAACGCCCACCATTAGAAGAGATGACTTTGCGACAACTCCGCAGAGTTGCTAGCGAATGTGGAGTCTCTCGCTACAGCCGGATGCGGAAATCGCAACTCCTGGCATCAATTCAAGAAATTCAGCGCACCAAATTTTCCTACAGCCCATCTCGCAAACTAGAGGCACAAGAAGCAGTGGAAGCAGCAAAGTTTGAACTCGGTCAAGAAGATAGAACAGGCGGTTCTTTGTCGTCTGTAGATGAAGGTTTAGCAGATTTGCCCAACGGCTACGGCGAAAGCCGGGTTGTTTTAATGCCCCGCGACCCAGAATGGGCCTACACTTACTGGGACATTCCCAACGATCGCAAAGAAGAATTGCGCCGCCAAGGAGGACAGCAACTCGCCCTGCGGATCTACGACGTTACAGATGTTAACCTCGACACTCAAAGCCCGCACAGCATTCAAGAATATCCCTGCGACGAACTGGCGCGGGAATGGTACGTGCCAATCCCCGTGAGCGATCGGGACTACGCGATCGACATCGGCTACCGCTGTGCAGACGGCCGCTGGCTGGTATTAGCTCGATCGGCCCAAGTCCGCGTTCCTCCCGTCTATCCCAGCGACTGGATTGAAGACCAATTCATCACCCTCGACTGGGAAGAAGAGTTGCAAGGCAAAACCTTCGCCGAACTGGTTCCTCCCGCCAAGAAAATGGCACAAGCAGGCAATGGCGCTGGTTTCAGCACCGGCAACGCCCTCTACGAACAAATCTTCGGCATGGCAGAATCTGCCGAATCCCTGCGCGTATCGGGTTCTATCTTCGGTTCCATGCAGCACGTCGCCGGTTCCGTCCAACAAGTCGGCATCCACGAACAATCTCTCAGTTCCTACGTCTTCCCCTCCGGCGTTGGAATGTGGGCTGTTCCCACCATGTCCGGTGTCGGTATGTCGGGTGTCGGTATGTCCGGCCTCACCATGTCGGGTGTCGGTATGTCCGGCCTCACCATGTCGGGTATCGGTATGTCGGGTGTCGGTATGTCGGGAGTTGGCTTCGCCGCCCCGATGCGCCCCCGCCAGTTCTGGTTAGTTGCTGATGCCGAACTGATCGTCTACGGCGCCACCGAACCCGACGCCACCGTCTACGTAGGCGGACAGCCGATTAAACTCAATGCTGACGGCACTTTCCGCTTCCAGATGTCTTTCCAAGACGGCTTAATCGACTATCCGATTTTTGCAGTAGCAGCCGACGGCGAACAAAACCGCGCTATCCACATGAAATTCAACCGCGAAACCCCTGAACGGCACACCAATACCAAGGAAGATGCTGTTGTGGAATGGTTGGGCTGATCGCTCGCGGTCGATCGCAATCCGGGCGATAATGCAGGTTTGTGCCAATTTGTTAACCATCACAAGGCATAGCCTGAGCCGATCGTGATTTGTTAGGGTTAATCCCAGACAACAACCCATAACACCCCCTATACACCGTACTCCTGTTTTGAGGAGCGGTGTTTTTTGTATTTAGGACTTACTCAGAAACCGGGTTTTTATAGCAGAATAGATCGCGGATCGGGCGATCGGCAAAAGTTATACCCATTCTTAAAAATAGGGATAAATATAGATTGTATGGGAACATCTGTAGGGACTTAGGCCTAAGTTCCTACTTTATTTCATCCGATTGATAACTGCTATAGCAATCCTACTAAATGAGTTGTAAATTTTTTACGCCACCCCAACACTCCCCGAAGTCGCGGGGAGGGAGTAAGAAATTCACAAATGATTTAGGATTGCTATATATTAGACAATTATCTCAATATCTATCTGTAGATAGATGTTTACTTAACTCGCTATCGAGAGTGTTCAATCAAAAATTGCACTTTTCACTCAAGCATTATTAAGTAAGCTAAAGTTTACTTAAATTTTTATTGCACAAACTCGCTAAATTCAGCGAAACAAAAGAAAGCGAGTTATGAGAGAAATAAGGCGATCGCACAGCCACTTCTCAAAAACAAATGCAAAAAATAAATTCTCCGCCGCAACGAAGGCAGAAGCCTCGTCTTTTAGCCTTATTCGCTGTCACATTAACCGCCGTCTTGCTTTTATTTATTCTGCCGGCACTGACTCAACAGCCAGTCGTGCTCACCATGTTAATGCAAGGTCAAGACCTTGTTAACTGGAAACCCTTTGTCAAAGAATTTGAACAGAAAAACCCCGACATTCGCATCAACCTCATAGAAGGGCCTTTTGACAGCAACCTCATAGAAAATCTTTACACATCTGCCTTTCTTTTAGGCGAATCGCCCTACGACATAATCAACATGGATATTGTCTGGGTTCCCAAATTTGCAGCCGCAGGTTGGGTAAGCGATTTGACAGACAGAATTCCCCCCGAACAACTATCAAAATTCATCCAAGGTAACGTCGAAGGCGGGCGGTATCGGGGCAAACTTTACCGAATTCCCCACGCTTCCGATGCCGGAATGCTTTATTACCGCAAAGACATTTTAGAACAAGCGAAAATTCCAGCGCCGAAAACTTTTGAAGAGATGGTAAAAATCTCTCAAAACTTGCAAAAACAGGGAAAAGCAACTTGGGGTTATCTGTGGCAAGGCAAACAATACGAGGGAGTCTCTGCGATGTTTGTCGAGGTTCTCTCCGGTTTCGGCGGCTTCTGGGCTAACCCTCAAACTTTTGAAGTTGGGTTAGATAAACCGGAGGCAATTAAAGCAGTTGAATTTCTCAAAAATACGATCGCCTCCGGCATTTCTCCTCCGGGTGTCACCACCTACGGCGAAGAAGAAACCCGGCTGTTGTTTCAAAACGGCAAAGCGCTATTTTTGCGAAACTGGCCGTATGTTTGGAAGCTGGCAAATGCCGAAGGATCGAATGTTAGAGGTAAAATTGCGATCGAGCCAATGCTCAGCAGTAACGGTAAAACAGGCGGTTCCTGCTTGGGCGGCTGGGGCTGGGGAATTGCCAAAACCTCAAAACATCCAGAACAAGCGTGGAAAGCAATTCAGTATCTTACCAGCGAGGAAACCCAGCGCAAATTTATTTTAGAAACAGGTTTAATTCCCAGTTACAAATCCCTATTTACAAACAAAGAAATAGTCGCCAAATATCCCCACTACCCGCAACTGCTAAAAGTAGTGGAACGGCCAGCTTTGCGCCCGCCCCTGGCACAATACGCTCAAGCTTCTGATATTTTGCAGCGCTATTTGAGTTCAGCTTTTACCGGGAGAATGAGTGCAGAACAAGCAATGAAAGCAGCAGCTAGCGAAACTCGCAATTTATTAGGCAGTTTGAAACAACCCCAAGCTTCGTAAGTCCTAAACAGGCAAGATGCCTGTTCCACAAAGAGTGAATTTTCTAGCCCGCCCGAACAGGCAAGATGCCTGTTCCACACAGAGTGAATTTTTTTATTGTGGGGTGGGCATCTTGCCCGCCCGAACAGGCATCTTGCCTGTTCCACAAAAGCTAATTCTCTTGCGGGTTGGGTTCCTAGCCCGCCCAAAAATAAATTAAAGGTGAGAAATATGCAATTAGACAAGATGCGACAGCGCGAACAAACAACCGGATGGATATTAGTAGCACCAGCTTTGATAATTCTGCTGCTAGTATTTGCTTACCCAATATTGCGCGCTTTTTGGCTGAGTTTATTCACCCAAAACCTCGGTACAGAATTAAAACTGGTTTTTTCCGGTTTTGCTAACTACAGTCGAATGTTAGGTGACGGGCGTTTCTGGCAAACTTTAGGCAACACCACAGTATTTACTGTCGCCTCTGTTGTGCTGGAATTAATTCTCGGCATGGGCATTGCCTTAGTTTTAAATCAATCCTTCGCAGGGCGCGGCATTGTTCGCACAATCTCCCTGCTACCTTGGGCGCTACCGACTGCATTGATGGGAGTAGCTTGGGCGTGGATTTTTAACGACCAATACGGCGTAATTAACGACATTTTAATGCGGTTGGGATTGATTCAAAATAGCATTAGCTGGCTGGGAGATCCGACTTTGGCAATGATGGCAGTAATTACAGCAGATGTGTGGAAAACTACGCCCTTTGTCAGCTTGCTTTTGCTAGCAGGATTGCAGTCAATTCCCAATGATTTGTACGAAGCCCACGCTATTGACGGCGCGAGTAGCTGGCAGAGTTTCCGTCAAGTTACCGTGCCCCTGCTGATGCCGCAAATTGTGATTGCTTTGCTGTTTAGATTTGCCCAATCTTTCGGCATTTTTGACTTGATTCAGGTGATGACGGGAGGGGGGCCGGCGGGGGCAACCGAGACGGTTTCTATCTACATTTACAGCACGGTAATGAGGTATTTAGACTTTGGGTACGGGGCGGCTTTGGTGGTGTGTACTTTTTTGCTGTTAGTCGCAGCAGTTGCGATCGCCGCTTACCTGTTATCGAGAGCCCGCATCAATTGATTTTAGATTGTAGATTTTAGATTTTAGATTTGAGGATTGTAGATTGTAGATTTTAGATTTTAGATTGCTGAACGGTTTGAATTTTTCCTTTCATTGGTATAAATCATGTCTATCGCCCGCGAACAACCCACAAAAAAAACCTTTGACATCCGGCAATTAATCTTGCCAATATCCGCGATATTAGTCGTCGCATATTTCCTCGCACCTATTATCTGGCAGGTGCTAACTTCTTTTAAAGTAAATGCGGATATTTCGGCAATTCCCAACGTCTACATTCCCAAACGAATTACTTTTGAGCATTACCTGTCCCTCTTCCAACGTCGCCCGTTTGCTCTTTATATTTTAAATAGCGCTTTTGTTTCGATTACTTCAACATTGCTGTGTTTAGCAGTAGGCGCTCCCGCAGCATACGCTTTAGCCAGGTTGCGGCTTTGGGGCGAAAGAATCATCCTGGCAACTGTGACAATTGTAACGCTATTTCCGGCGGTGCTGCTATTTTTGGGACTGCTGGAAATTGTCAAAGCTTTGGATTTAGGCAATAATTATTTAGCATTAATTATTCCTTACACCGCGATCAATCTGCCGCTGACAATTTTGGTAATGCGGAGTTTCTTTCAACAGTTGCCAAAAGATTTGGAAGATGCCGCTAAAGTTGACGGATACAACACTTTTCAAATGCTGTGGCAAATCGTACTACCCATGACATTTCCCGCGTTAGTAACCACTGGAATTTTAACATTTATTTCAGCTTGGAACGAGTTTATATTTGCCCTAACATTTATGACTCGCGAATCTCTAAAAACAATCCCCGTCGCCACGGCTCAACTCAGCGGCACGTCAGTCTTTGAGATTCCTTACGGGCCGATCGCCGCAGCTACCGTTTTGGGAACTTTGCCCTTAGTTTTGCTGGTTTTGGTGTTCCAACGGCGCATTGTTCAGGGTTTAACGGCCGGGGCTGTAAAAGGATAAATCGATTTTAGATTTTAGATTTTAGATTGAACTGGTTCCTGGGCTCTGGCTGGGAACGAGTCAAACAACACAGTCAACAGTCAACAGTCAACAGTCAACACTTTAAAAATCATGGCCAAATTGCAACTAAAAAACCTCAATAAAACCTACAGCCCTAAAGTTGTTCCCGTGAAAGACATTAGTTTGGATGTCAGCGAAGGGGAATTTCTGACTTTGTTGGGGCCGTCGGGGTGTGGCAAATCTACCACGCTGCGGTTAATTGCAGGGTTAGAACAGCCGACTAGGGGGGAGATTAGAATTGGCGATCGCAATGTCACTTATCTCAGACCGGGCGATCGGGATATTGCAATGGTTTTTCAAAGTTACGCGCTTTATCCGCACATGACAGTCTACGACAATATGGCGTCGAGCCTCAAACTTCGCAAAATCTCCTCCAGCGAAATCAATCGGTTAGTGACGGAAGTTGCAACATCCCTCGGATTGACGGAATTAATCGATCGCAAACCCGGAAAACTATCAGGCGGACAGCGGCAGCGAGTCGCCCTCGGCCGCGCATTAGTGCGCCAACCGGAAGTATTTTTGCTCGACGAACCTTTGAGCAATCTCGACGCATTATTGCGGGAAAAAGTTAGGGCAGAACTCAAACAATTGTTTTCCTCCCAAAAAGCTCCTGTAGTTTACGTCACTCACGACCAAACCGAAGCAATGACGCTTTCTACAAAAGTCGCAGTTCTCAACAGCGGCAGCGTGCAGCAACTAGACCCGCCACACTTAATTTATACCCGTCCTGCTAATCAGTTTGTAGCGGGTTTTGTGGGCAGCCCGCAAATGAATTTGCTAGTGCTTAAATGCCAGGGCAATTTTGCGATGTTAGGTGATTTTGGAGTTCCACTCCCAAATATGCCGACTGTGCCGCCAGAAATTGTGTTGGGAATTCGCCCGGAACACGTCGGCTTTGCAGATGCAGAGGCCGGCAAGATGTCGGCCCCAGAGGCAATTAAAGGTGAGGTTTATTTAGTGGAAAACTTGGGAATGCAAAATTTAGTTAGCGTCCGAGTTAAAGGTTTGGAGCCAGTAACGGTGCGGGCTTTGCTGCCAAATGACCGCCACTGGAATTCCGAAATTGTAGAGCTGGTTTTTCCGCCTCAGTTGCTGCACTGGTTTGATGTAAAAACGGGCGATCGCTTGCAATAAGAATTTGCCCGGAATAGCATGATTGATTAAAAATTCTCTAACCATGTGTATAAAAATAGGTTTTTTGCTTCTAATTAAATTATAACTTTAGTTAGAGGTAAAAGTATTTTGCTGCTGTTAACGTGATATTCATGTGTGAAAAAGCTAATTGGCTCACACATAGGTGGCGTATTTACCAGAATTTATCGCTAACCTATAACTCTATTTAGGTGGTTAATGGCAAGGTGAAGCTAAGTTGGCTTTCTCTGGCGTTAGCTGCTGAGTTTGGAGTGAGCCAATGAGATTTAAAAATGTTGAAATTTATCACCAATCAACTTAGGGAGTATTACCGAGATGAATTTGATTTCCACAGCCATTGCTCGCATCAGTTCCCTGCTTAAGGGCTTTCAAGTGAAGAGTTTTTTGAGTGTTGTCCTAGTCGGTTTTATGCTGCTGACGGCAAATGTTGATTCGGGAAACAGTAGCAAGGCTTTCGGCACTCCAGGAGGCTCAAAAGCGGAGCTAAACAATCCTGAAAGACCCCAAACAACCCGGGAATGGAGGCAAGAAGCTCGCGAAACGTCAGACTCTCCGGGCGAACGAGCTCAGAAGATTGGACAAGAGGCAGGAGCAGCCGTGAAAGAAATGGGAGAGATGTACCAAGACACTGCTAAGAGAAGTGTCCGCGAATTAAAGGATAAGTAGGTCGCCCTAAAAAAATATAACACTGAGAAACCTGATTGCTGTAGGGGCAGCGCCAAGAGTGTTCGCCCTTGCGGGTTTCTCAACACCTGAACAGTTTGACGTTTAAATAGGTTGAGCTACTTAATACGGCAGAGACAATCAAGTAGGCGAGCATAAATAAACTAAGACTGACGTTCATAAACCCGGTTTCTCATGTGAAACTGGGTTTTTGAGTTGGAAGCCTTTTATGTTAAATTAAATCAAATCCGCGTTAAAAACCCCTTGATAAGACTCGGCGGTTGAAACTGAGATATTGCTGGATTCTCCATAAGCATTTCAAGGGCGGACTTGGAGCAACGGCCCAGAATAAAATTGAACTATGAGCGGAACAGGTCGGAAAGCCTGCTCGTGAAAATGGTGCAATATGTCAGTTAAAACCGTTTTTAACCTCAAACTCGTATGTGGCTTCGATCGCCTCTAGAATGCGAGTTTGAGGTCAAACTACACAAACTTTCGTCCCTGTCTAAGAGACTGAGAAATAAGCGGTAAGGCGCTTAGGTTGCACCCTACATATAGAAGTTCCGCGTAATTCCTGATGAATAAACATCTTAACAGTCTTTGCTTGACCGGCCTGCTGTTCATCCTGCCTGTTTGTCCCGCGACAATTGCCCGCGCTCAACTTCCCGAAACTGCGGATACTAATGCCAAGCAAACAAATCTCCTCAAAGATGAACTGTATTTTGGGTTAACTAAACCGGGAGGTGAAACAATTTCGGAAGCAGAATGGCAGGAGTTTGTCAAGGCAGTTATTACCCCTCGCTTTCGGGAAGGGCTAACTGTATTAGAGGGCTCGGGGCAGTTTCTCAACAGCTCGGGAATTCTGATTAGAGAAAACTCTAAAATAGTTATTTTGATTTATCAAAGTAGCCCGGAAAAAAATCAGGCTATTAATGAAATTATCGAAACTTACAAACGCACTTTCCAGCAAGAGTCCGTTTTGCGGGCCACGAGCGAAGTTAAGGTTTCCTTCTGATGCGGTCATCGAATCAGTGTATTTATGATATTATTTGGCTGAGCAAGGTCATACCCTCAAAGATAAGTAGGGTGCGGGTGCAAGCAAAATCATAATCATAATTTTTGGGTATCGATCGCACACTGCAAAAACTCGCTAGAAAAACCTGCCCGGGAGAAAACAAAAACATGACAAACGACGGCAACCCAAAAGCTGAACGGCCCGAAAGCGAGGATTCAGAAAATTTGGACGGTATGGCGAAAGCTTTTATTGTGAGCGTGGCTTGGTCTTACGCAGAGGCATTGGAGCGAACGAAACGATCGCGAAATCCACAGCAACCCGCGCCGGAATCTCCGACAGAACAAGTCGATCGCAATCCTGAAAGCAATTAATGAAAGACCGTTAATGCGATCGATTTGCCAAATTATCTGTGCGATCGAACACAGTAGTCAGTTAGCTGTTTTGAGTTCAGAACGATCTACTCAGAGCAGCGAGCTGTTCAATTAAAGCCGAATTTGTATTGGATTTTACAACAAAAAAAAGTGAAATCCCCGTGACTCTTCAATAAGCTCAGAACAAGCTTTAGTCAGGGGATGAGAACTGCGTTGCGGGTTTGAACCTCAACCTATCTCTATCCCTAAAACCGATTTAAACTAAACAAAGTACGGTTTTACCGCTACAGTGTACAAAACAAATAACCAATTTTTAGATCGGTCTCATGTCTAATTCAAAAATGATTGGCAAAGCGATCGCAGGTGGTCTTTGCTTCGGCATCCTCGCCAGCTTCACCGCTTCACACAGCCCCGCATCCGCAGCAGCACCAACAATTGCCCAAGAAACAGCAGCCCCGGCCGCCAGCAACATCGACACGCAACTCCTAGGCCAATGGCAAGGCACAGTCCCCTCCGGTCAGTCTTTCACCTTCGTCTTTGCCCCAGAAGGCAAATTGTTTCTCATGGCTAAAGGCCCCGACGGAGCCGCCCGCGCCAAAGAAATGAGGTACAAAGTTAATCTCGGTGAAAAACCGATGCACATTGATGTCGGCCTCAGCAGCACAGAAACCGTTGAGACTGTTTTTGAATTGACTCCCGAAGGTCAAATGCGGCTTCAGTTGCAAGGCACTAATCCCGGACAGGCCAGACCTAATGCCTTAAACGAGCAGGCAACCGTGTTTAAAAAGGTCTCTGAGGCCACTGCACTGCCTGCTGATACTCAAGTCATCGGTTTTTGAGGAAAATTATGCGCAGGCAGAAGGCACTCCAGTAGTTCTGAGTTTTGAGTTGTGAGTTTTAATTTAAAGAATTTAAACTTTAAAATTCAAAACTCACAACTTAAAATTTTCCCACTGCCTTCTGCCTTCAACAGGCCCTGCTACAATCCACTTAATCTCCATTTAACTTTTGCCATAGACCTCCATGAGTGAAACCGTCCTAGAAGTTCGCAACCTGCGGGTTCAATTTCAATCTGCGGACGCAGGCGATGCGTCTGCAACAGTCAAAGCTGTTGACGGCATTTCGTTTGAGGTCAAGCGAGGGCAAACTCTGGGAATCGTGGGAGAGTCGGGGTCGGGAAAATCGGTAACATCCCTGGCTGTGATGGGTTTGCTGTCGAGTTCGTCAACGAAAATCGAGGGCGAAATTTGGTTTTCTCCGACAAAAGACGGCGCTAGCAATGGGCCTGTGAATCTGCTGGAAATGCCGGACAGGGAAAAACAAACATACCGGGGCAGCCAGATTGCGACGATTTTTCAAGAGCCGATGAGTTCGCTCAATCCCGTTTATACGATCGGATTTCAACTCACAGAAGCCATTTGTTTGCACCAAAAGGTGTCGCAGACAGAAGCGCGGCGCAAAGCAGCTTCTCTGCTGCAAGAGGTAAAGCTGCTAGCGGGCGACGATGAGCTCAGGCAGCGGTGTTTGGCTTTGCGGCAAGAAGCGGTTCGGGAGGACGATCGCGATTTGATGGAGCTCGTCAACGGCCAAAAACAAGCTATGCTCGATCGCTACCCCCACGAACTCTCAGGCGGTCAAATCCAGCGCGTGATGATTGCAATGGCCATTTCTTGCAATCCAACTTTATTAATTGCTGACGAACCGACCACGGCTTTGGACGTAACCGTGCAGGCAACAATCTTAGCTTTGCTGCGCGAGTTGCGGGACTCTAGAGGCATGGCAATGATTTTTATTACCCACGATTTGGGCGTCATTGCGGAAATTGGCGATACGGTGGCGGTGATGTACCGAGGCAAGATTGTTGAGTGCGGTGCGATCGAACAAATTTTCAGCAATCCCCAACATCCTTACACAAAAGGTCTGTTAGCTTGCCGCCCAACTCTCGATCGGCAACTGCGCCGCTTGCCGACAGTTTCCGATTTTATGGATGTCACCACAAATGCTAGCGGCGAATTAGTAATTGTCGAGAAAAATACCGATTTAGACGGCGACAGCAGCGGCGGAAATCCCGCTTTTCCAAATGGAAAACCGCCTCGGCTGCCGAATATTTCCGAGCCTTTGCTGGCTGTTAATAACTTGCGAGTCGGTTTTCCGGTGCAGGGAATGTTTGGCGAAACTAAACGCTTGTTTATGGCGGTCAACGATATTTCTTTTGAGGTTTACCCGGGCGAGACTTTGGGTTTGGTGGGCGAGTCTGGCTGCGGCAAATCAACTTTGGCGAGAGCTTTGCTGCAATTAATTCCGATCGCCAGCGGTAAAGTGTTTTTTGAAGGCCAAGAAATTACGCCTCCTGCCATAAGTAGTTCGGCATCGCAGTGGATGGCTAATTATCGGAGGCAAAAAGAGTACGATCGCAAATTGCGGTGGCTGCGGCGCGATCTGCAAATTATTTTTCAAGACCCTTTTAGTTCTCTCGATCCGCGCCTGAATGTTGGGGATGCGGTGATGGAACCGATGGTGATTCACCGCTTTGGTAAGAACCATAAAGAACAGCGCGATCGCGCGGCTTATTTGTTGGATAGAGTGGGTTTAAATCCCGATTTTATGCGGCGCTACCCTCACGAGTTTTCGGGCGGACAGCGGCAGCGAATTTGTATTGCTAGAGCTTTGGCTTTGAATCCTAAGTTTATTATTTGCGATGAGTCGGTTTCGGCATTAGATGTGTCGGTGCAGGCGCAAGTTTTAAATTTGCTGAAGGAGTTGCAAACAGAGTTTGGACTGACTTATATTTTTATTTCTCACGATTTGAGCGTGGTCAAGTTTATGAGCGATCGCGCGATCGTCATGAACAAAGGTAAAATCGAGGAAATTGGCACTGCTGAGCGCATTTACAGGCAGCCGCAGCAAGCTTACACGCGGCAACTTATAGCTGCTATTCCTGCGGGAAATTTGGAGCGAATTCGGCAACAGCAACTAGGTCGCCAAGCTGCTTGGCCCCCATCCCCTGCAGATGAATCGAAACACTTGTGAGCTCTAGTGTTTTAAACTGGTATCAATTACCAATTGCCCGTTACCAATTACCAATTACTAATTAACCATTAAGCGCGAATATCTCGTGCAACGAAAAACTTCTACAAATATTTTTTTCATTTTATCTTCACAAATCAGCAGTTTATCTTTATTTTAACTTCATAATTTATGGTCAAATTCAACCTGCTTGAACTTGACTAATATTCCGGGCTGTTCAACCCACACCCAGGGCAGTTCACGCAGTATTTTCATACATCAAACCCGGTCATTCCTAGACGCAAAAAGTGGTATAATACGCTACTCTAAAGCGGTAAGCAGCTTCATGCGCAGCATACATAATTAGGCTCTGCGTGCAGGATCAGCTAGATTACGCAAAATGTCCGATGACTAACAGCAATATGTAGCGTAGTATTATAGATAAACTTTCTCTATTGGAAAAAAGTAGAAAAGGCGCACCCTAGCTAAAAAGAGATTGCTCGCTAATTGCGTAAATACACTTAATTCTCTGACCGAGTTGCGTAGATTTACGCAACTTTAAAAATGATAGATTTCGCAAGCTAGGAAAGTTTTACAAAATTTAAACATCTTTATTGTAATTGTGACTCACCAAAACCAAAACGGAATCAAGAGTAAAAAAATGAAATCTTCTGTTCATATCGAAGAATCAAAAAGCACTAAATTATCGAACTTACTGCGACTGTTGTTGAGAAAATTCACGCCAGCAGTCACCAGAATAGAAAAGGGAGAAGGCAGCAAGCAGTATGAAAAAAAAATCAGCCTAGCGACGATCGCCCCTGGCAGTTTATTCTCAGTTTTGATAATTGTACTGCTTGTCTTAAACGAATTGCTCGTAGCTGGCAGCCGTGATAATTTGTACGGTGGCCAACTCGCACTGGGATTTTTGGGAATAGCAAATATTGTCTTTTTGGCGGTATCGGCGCGCTCAAACGCCTCTGCTGTCGCAGCCCAAAACGATCGCCCATCCAGCCAACCCGACGGGTGCGATCGCTTTTTTAGCCTCTCGCCAGATATGCTGTGCGTCATTGGTTTTGACGGTTATGTAACACTCATCAACCCAGCAGCAGAAAAAATCCTCGGCTATTCCCCAGCAGAAATGATTGGCAAACTGTTCATTGAATTCGTGCATCCAGACGATCGCGAAACTACTTTAAAAGAAGCTGAAAGTATTGCTGCGGGGAATAATACCGTTGGGTTTGAAAACCGCTGGCGCTGTCGCAACGGTTCTTACAAGTGGATAGCCTGGACTGCTACCCGTTTCTGCGAGGAAGAATTGATCTATGGTGTCGGCCGCGACATTACCGATCGCCAAAGGGCCCAAGAGTCACTCCAGTACAGCAATTCTATCTTGTATTCCGTGATTGAAAGCACGCCGGATATCATTTGTGTCAAGGATATTCAAGGCCGCTACACGATCGCTAATTCTGCGCTAGCTCAATTTTTTGAAAAACCGCTTGAGGCAATTTTAGGCACAGACGATGCAGGATTATTTCCCGCTGAAATGGCCAGTAAAATTATCGAAATAGACAGCAGAGTGACGGCAGGAGAATATTTGAATTATGAAGAATATATACCAAAAAATGGGGCTGTGCAAACGTTTCTAACCGCGAAATACCCTTGGCGCGACTCTCAGGAAAATATTATCGGCGTAGTTGGCATATCTCGCGACATCAGCGATCGCATACGCGCCGAAAAAGCCTTGCAAGAAAGCGAGGAACGCTACCGCTGCTTAATTGAAGCCACATCCCAAATTGTTTGGGATACTAAAGCCGCAGGCGAATTTGTCACCGAACAAACAGGATGGAGTGCATTTACAGGACAGACTTACGGCGAACTTAAAGGATGGGGGTGGCTGAATGCTATCCATCCAGACGACAGACAACATACTGCAAAGATTTGGTCTGATGCAATTGCCAACTGCACTTTATACGAAGTAGAACACCGCTTGCGCAGGCACGACGGCGAGTACAGGTACATGAGCGTGCGCGGTGTGCCCGTATTGAACGCAGACGGCAGCGTTCGCCAGTGGGTGGGAGCGCACTTCGATATTACCGATCGCAAAATAACAGAAGAACAAATACAGCAGCAAAAAGAATTTTTGCGCAGCATTTACGACGGCGTAGATTACAGCATTTTTGTAATAGATGTCGGCGAAGACGGAGAATTTCGCTACGCCGGCTGGAACCCAGCAACAGATTTACTCGGCGGCATCAGCAGCGAATTCGGGTACGGCAAAACTCCAGAAGAGCTTTTCCCAGAAGCTAGAGCAGCAATGTTCCGGCAGAATTTGATCGACTGTTTGGAAAAAGGCAGCTCGATTTCCCGCGAATATCCCGCTAATTTTGTGCCTGGAGAAATCTGGTCGATCCTAACTCTGACTCCGCTGCAGGACGCATCAGGCAAAATTTATCGCGTTGTCGGCAGTTTCACCGACATTACAGAACGCAAAAAAGCCGAAACACAATTGCGCGAACAAGAAGAATTTTTAAACAGCATTTACAACGGTGCCGCTCAGATTATTTTCGTAGTAGATGTAAGCGAAGACCGAGAATTTCGCTACGCCGGCTGGAATGCAGCGACAGAAGCCTCTACAGGTATCAGCAGCACTGATGTCAAAGGCAAAACTCCCGAAGAGGCTTTTCCCCCGCCGATAGCAGCATATTTTCGGCAAAAATACATTGATTGTCTCGAAGCAGGCAGCTCTATTTCTTACGAACATAGCACTGATGTGGAGACAAAAAATTGGTTTGTCGTGGCTCTAACGCCACTGCGCGATGCCTCTGGCAGAATCTACCGCCTGATTGGCAATTCGACTAACATTACCGATCGCAAACAAGCAGAAGCAGCGCTGCAAGAGAGTCAGCGTTTTGTTGAGCGAATTGCCAATACCAGTCCGAATCTTCTCTTTGTTTACGATGAAAGCGAGCAGCGAAATGTCTACAGCAACCGCGAAATCAGTGACACCCTCGGCTATACGAGGGCAGAAGTTGAAAACATGGGCAGCAATCTACTGCCCACCATCATCCACCCTGACGACTTAGCTAAATTTCCCGGATATTTTCAGCAATTAGAAAATGCTCCCGACGGCGAAGTTATTGAGTACGAATATCGGGTACGCGATCGACAGAATTGTTTGCACTGGTTAGTCAGCCGGAATATTGTATTTAGCAGAACAGAGGAGGGAAAAATTAAACAGCGTCTCGGTGCTGCTACAGACATTACACAGCGCAAAATAGCAGAACAAGCTTTAGCAGAACAATTGAAACTTTCTCTATTCACTGCAGATGTGGGAATTGCTCTAACTCAAAACCAGACTTTGCTTGCAACTTTGCAATATTGCGCCGATGCAGTTGTGCGCCATTTGGATGCTGCGTTTGCTCGGATTTGGACGCTGAATGAAGAGGGAAATGTACTGGAACTGCAAGCAAGCGCGGGGATATATACTCACATTGACGGCGCTCACAGCCGCATTGCTGTCGGTGAGTTCAAAATTGGTTTAATCGCCTTGGAGCGAAAACCTCACATCACTAATTCTGTGCAAGAAGATCCCCGAGTCCAGGACAAAGAATGGACAAAACGAGAAGGAATGGTGGCTTTTGCTGGATATCCGCTAATTGTTGACAATCAGTTGCTGGGAGTAATGGCGATGTTTTCTCGCCAGGAGTTGAACGAATCAACGCTGGTTGCTTTGGCATCAAGTGCCGATGCGATCGCCCTGGGAATTAAGCGCAAACAAACAGAAGAAGCTCTCGCCAGACAAAAGCAAACTTTGAGGGCAATTATTGACAACGCTCCCATTTGGGTGTGGCTGACTGACACTAAAGGCAAGATGCTGTTGGTTAACAAAACTTTTTGCGAATCTGTGAACGTTCCTGAAGAAAGATTTTTGGCAGCTTCTCATTCTTCAGAAATTTTGGGAGGGGAAGCATTTGCGAAGTGCATGGCATCTGACGTGCACATCTGGAGTCAAGATACTCCTTTTTATGCTGATGAAATTATCCAGTTTGCTGACGGTGAAAATCACCATTTAGAGGTGATCAAAGCTAAGGTAAAAGAGGCCAACGGCAGCGCGATCGGCTTAATCGGTTTGGGTTTGGACGTTACACAACAAAAAGAAGCTCAACGAAAGTTGCAAGCTTCGGAAGCGCGATTCCGCAAGTTAGCGGAGCAGGAAGCGCTGCTGAACCAGCTAGCTAGCAATATCCGCGAATCTCTGGATTTAGATACTATTTTGGCAACAACTGTGCAGCAGGTTCGCGACTTGCTGCAACTCGATCGCTGTGTGTTTATCTGGTATTTGCCCGACGCTTCGCCACCTGCTTGGGATGTCGTCCACGAAGCTAAAAATGATGACTTGTTCTCGGATTTGGGTTATTTCCCTGCTGACATAACGGGTACGCTGTCGCAAAAAATCGCTAATTTGGAAGTTTATCAAATAGATGATGTTGCAACTCTCAGCGATCCCGTAGAACGAAAATTCTTTTTGGAGGTTGGTTACAAGTCTGTCTTGGATTTGCCGATTAAAAGTACCGGGGGTTTAAATGGTGTTATTGGCTGCGTTTCTTGCAGCGAGGTGCGTAAGTGGACAAAAGAGGAAGTGGAGTTAATGGAGGCAATTGGCGCTCAATTGGGCATCGCCATCAGTCAATCTGAACTTTACACTAAAAGCGTCGATTCAGCTCGGATAGCACAAGAACAAGCTGCAAAACTCGAAGTAACTCTGTGCGAACTCCAGCAAGCTCAAACTCAGCTCGTGCAGGCAGAAAAAATGTCGAGTCTCGGTCAGATGGTAGCAGGAATTGCCCACGAAATCAATAACCCGATCAGCTTTATTTTCGGCAATCTTACCTACACAGAAGAATACACCACAAACCTGATGAAACTGGTGCAAATGTATCGAGATGAATACCCGGAACCTTCTCCGGATATTCAGCAGGCAATAGAGGTGTTAGAGCTAGATTTTGTGCTAGACGATTTGCCGAAAATGCTGTCTTCTATGCAGGTGGGAGCCACTCGCATCCGCGATATCGTGAGGAGTTTGCGCAATTTTTCTCGCCTCGATGAATCTGACATGAAAAAGGTTAATATTCATGAAGGCATCGACAGCACATTGATGATTTTAGAACACCGTCTGAAAGTTCAGCCCGTTAGCGTAGCGGGTACGGAGTACCGTCGCCCCGCAATTCAACTCGTTAAAGAATACGGACAATTGCCACTCGTGGAGTGCTACGCCGGACTGTTAAATCAGGTGTTTATGAATATTATCGCTAACGCTATTGACGTTTTACAACAACCGCTCGAAAATCCGGGAATTATCCGCATTCGTACAGCGGTAGAAGGTACTCTCGCTGTGATTACAATTGCTGATAACGGTGCTGGCATGACCGAGCAAGTCAAGCAGCGGATCTTTGACCCGTTCTATACTACAAAACCGATCGGTTCGGGGACGGGGATGGGTTTGGCGATTTCTCATTCAATTATTGTCGAAAAACATAAAGGTGAAATCAAGTGTTTCTCGGTGGTGGGGAAAGGCACTGAATTTATAATACAGATTCCGATTAAAAGAACAGAAAATTAAATTGGTTTGATGCCACAAAAATAGTAAGGTAAGTCAGTCGGAAAAACCCTATTTTTTCTATTAACCTTAAGACAGACTCACCTATAAGCTACAAACAAATAAAAGTTATTTCCCCCAAAAATTGTCTGGTATACAATATGCACGAGACAACTAAAATTGATATGATATTAAAAATCTAAAATCTAAAATCTAAAATCTAAAATGGCATTACCTCCCGGCAGTTTAGGTTTACCCCTAATTGGCGATACCCTCAACTTTTTGCTAGATTCCCAATTTGCCAATAAACGCCACCAGCAGTACGGGCCCATTTTCAAAAGCAGCATTTTCGGACAGCCTACCGTGTTTATGTGTGGCCAAGAGGCTAATTTGTTTGTTTTAAGCAATGACAACCAATATTTTGTTGTGGCTTGGCCTGCTAGCACGAGAGCGCTTTTAGGGCCGCTTTCCTTGGCGTTGCAAACGGGTGCTAGCCACCAAAATCGGCGTAAGTTGCTGTACCAAGCATTTGGGCCGCGAGCTTTGGCCGGGTACATCGGCGGGATGGAAAATATCACTCAGCGCTATTTAGAAAAATGGGCCAAAATGGAAACCATGACTTGGTATCCAGAACTGAGAAATTACACTTTTGATGTTGCGGGTAAGTTGTTAGTAGGGATTGAAAATGGTTCGGAAACGCCGCTAGGACATTATTTTGAAACTTGGTGCAATGGTTTATTTTCGATTCCTTTAGATGTGCCTTGGACTCAGTTTGGCAAGGCGAAAAAGTGCCGCAAGCTGCTGTTGGCAGAACTTGAAAAGATTATTCGCGATCGCCAGCAAGGAACCCCTAGTGGCAATGATGCTTTGAGTTTGCTGATTTCGGCTCGCGATGACGAGGGAAATAGTTTGAGTTTGGATGAACTAAAAGATCAAGTGCTGTTGCTGCTGTTTGCGGGACACGAAACTTTAACTTCGGCGATCGCCTCTTTTTGCCTTCTCCTAGCTCAAAATCCCGATGTGATGGCAAAAGTGCGGGCCGAACAGCAGCAGTTCCCCACAAGTGAACCCCTAAAATTGGAACAGCTCAAACAAATGACTTATTTAGAACAGGTTATGCGAGAAGTGCTGCGTTTAGTTCCACCGGTGGGAGCTGTTTTTCGGACAGTAATTAATGCTTGCGAGTTCGGCGGCTATGAAATTCCCAAGGGTTGGAGCCTGATTTCTGGGATTAATCAAACCCATCAGGATAGTCAACTTTATCCTGAACCCGATCGATTCGACCCCGATCGATTTAGCTCGGATCGATCGGCTAAACCGTTCAGTTACGTGCCATTTGGTGGAGGTTTGCGAGAATGTTTGGGCAAAGAATTTGCCCGGTTAGAGATGAAGTTGTTTGCGGCAAAGATTGTTCGGGAGTTTGAATGGGAGCTTTTACCGGATCAAGATTTGAATTTAATCCGAGTACCGACTCCTCATCCCCGCGACGGTTTGCAAGTGAAATTTCGGCGGAACTATTCTTAAGAACAGGCAAGATGCCTGTTCCACAATAGGTAAATGTTCTTGTGGGGTGGGCACGCTCGCGTGCCCAGAAACCCTTATTGATAATAGTGCAAGATCTCAGTCTCAATCAACATCCAATTGCATCGGCCCCAGATACTTAGTTAAATAAGGAGAAAAAACCTCATAAATCAGCGTCAGTGGCTTTCCGTGATGCCAAAACAAATAGTGTCGCCCCCAAAAAGGCCCCGACTGTTCAAAAGCTGATTCCAAAGCAGCCGAATTACCCAAATAAATGCCTTGCACGTCCCGATACAATTCTGTGCGCAGCCGCGCTAAACTGGCCCAAATTGGCAAAGATTTATTTTGTAAATATTCATCTACATGGCTCGCTTCCCACCAAGAAGTTGCATAGGCCAAGCGCTGTCCCGAAGCAGTCCGCAGCCACACTTGGCGGCGCAGGCGCGGCCCCGGAACCGCGACAATTTGCTGGGGCGCGCCGTCTGCGTCTTCACCCACTAAAGACATATCGATGACATCAACTTCTGTGGGTTCCCCTGTCAGCAGTTGCAGGTGACGGGTGGGGGAACCGTCGCCCAGGAGCAGTATTTGCCATGCCGGTGCGAGCTTGGCGTGGGGCAAACCCTTCTGTACTGCGTCTTCGGCTCCTTGCCACAGGGGGTTGAGAGCGTGCCAGGTGCGGCTGTTTTTGGGTGTGAATGTTGCAGTCAAGGGTCTTTACAAAACTTAATTTTTTATTTATTATAACGCTTCTTCAATTATCCACTCAAAAATAAAAAATTGAGCGACCGAGGACGATCGCCCATAGGATGTCCGGTTAAATAGTTATAATACTTCTGTTCGGGATTTTTATTCTTCCTTCTTCCTTCTTTCTTCCTTCTTCCTTCTTCCTTCTTCCTTCCTTCTTCCTTCTTCCTTCTTCCTTCTTCCTTCTTCCTTCCACTATATGTTACGAATAACCGAAATAAAACTCCCCCTAGATCATCCTCAAGATGCGATCGCCAGCGCCATTCTCAAAAAGCTGCAAATTCCCCCCGAAGAATTGCTCGGCTATTCCATCTTCAAGCGCAGCTACGATGCTCGTAAAAAAGCAGAAATCCTCCTTGTCTATATTGTGGATGTAGAGACGACACAGGAAAAGCAACTTCTCCAACGCTTCAAAAAAGATCCTCATGTAATGGTGACACCAGACACGAGTTATCGCTATGTAGCGCAAGCCCCCAACAATTTGACGATTCGCCCCATTGTGATTGGTACAGGGCCGTGCGGTATGTTTGCAGGTCTGATGCTGGCACAAATGGGGTTTCGCCCCATCCTTTTAGAACGCGGAAAAGCCGTGCGCGATCGCACGGTTGATACCTTTGGATTTTGGAAGAAAAAAGCAGAATTTAACCCAGAATCTAACGCCCAGTTTGGCGAAGGTGGTGCGGGTACTTTTTCCGATGGCAAACTCTACAGCCAAGTTAAAGATCCTCAACATTATGGACGCAAGGTGCTGACGGAACTTGTGAATGCGGGAGCTTCACCGGAAATTTTATATATTAATAAACCGCATATTGGCACCTTCAAACTGGTGGGAATTGTCCAAAGTCTTCGCGCTCAAATTGAATCATTAGGCGGAGAAATTCGGTTTCAAACTCGTGTAGAAGATATCCACATCGAAAATGGAAAAGTGCAGGGAGTTACCCTAGCCAGTGGAGAATATATTGCTAGTAATTATATAGTTTTGGCGGTGGGACACAGCGCCCGCGATACTTTTGAAATGTTGTTTTCGCGCGGGGTTTACATCGAAGCAAAACCATTTTCTATTGGTTTTCGGGTGGAACATCCCCAAACTATCATCGATCGCTGTCGTTTTGGCGATCGGGCGGGCCATAAGCTTTTGGGCGCCGCCGATTACAAACTGGTTCACCATTGCCAAAACAATCGTTCTGTATATAGTTTCTGTATGTGTCCCGGTGGTTTGGTAGTGGCGGCTGCGTCAGAACCGGGGCGACTTGTCACTAATGGGATGAGTCAATATTCTCGCAATGAACGCAATGCTAACAGCGGGATTGTGGTGGGTATTACGCCGGAGGATTATCCCGGTCATCCCTTAGCAGGAATTGAGTTTCAGCGTCGTCTAGAAGAACGGGCATTTGAGTTAGGAGGTGGCACTTATAACGCCCCTGGGCAGCTTGTGGGGGATTTTTTGGCACATCGGTCTTCCACGGCGCTAGGCAGCGTGCAGCCGTCTTATACGCCGGGAGTTGTGATGACTGATTTGAGCGAAAGTTTGCCAGATTATGCGATCGCAGCTATCCGCGAAGCACTTCCGGCTTTTGACAAACAGATTAAAGGATTTGCGATGGATGATGCGGTTTTGACTGGCGTGGAAACGCGCACTTCTTCACCAATTCGGATTAAACGCAAGGAAGATTATCAAAGTTTGAATACAGAAGGTCTTTATCCTGCTGGGGAAGGTGCAGGATATGCGGGTGGAATTCTGTCGGCGGGGATTGATGGAATTAAGGTGGCGGAGGCGGTTGCTTTGAGTATTTTGCAATCTTCAAACCATAAAATTTGATGCGGGATTTGAGGATTTTTAGATGGTTTGAAGATTGCCGTCAAATGTCAACTGTCAACCGTCAAGTCTGTTCAAACAGCAGCTAAACGCGATCGAATTTCCGTATCGGTATACTCAGGCGTCCAGCCTTCTTTGGTGGTAAAATAGCGCACAGCTTTAATTTTCCGGGCTGCTGTCAAATAAAACCAATGTTCTGTATTCGCCGGCACGTTGATAAATTCTTCCGGCTGCACTGTGAGTTCGACTTGGCTGCCGTCGGGCCGCACGAAGCCGAAAATGCCCTCGCCTGCTACGATATAGCGGACTTCATCATCGGCGTGGATGTGGCACTTGTTGAATTTGGACAGCATGGTGTCGAGGTTGGGAATGTCTGGGTGCAGTACGAGTAAGTCGCGATCCTGATAGCCTGCACTTTGGTTTAGCTGTTGAAAGTAGCCGTCGAGAGCTTGCAGCACTTGCTCTTTTTGATTGTCGTCAAGAGCATCTTTCGCTAACAAATTTTGAATTTCAGCGCTGTCACCCACGGGCCAGCGGTTGAGTTGAATGTTTAAAGGCGCGAGTTCGCGCGCAATGTCGCTTAATTGAGTGTAGGTTGTACCGTTTTCGAGTTGCAGGATAGCCATTTTTGCACGTTCCAATTTTTGGATGAGGCGATAAACAGACACAGCGAAAGATGTTTGTCGATCGCGCCTGTACCAGAATCCCAATTTTAACGCTAATTTGAACAGGCTTTCCGGCCTGTTCCACAACAGTTCAATATTTGTCGCGATAATATTATAAGTCAGGCGCCAGCTAGCACCAGCAGCGATGGCATTACTGATATCTTAAATGTAATTTTTGCAACAACTATGCCTACTTATACTGGAATTTCTAGCGAAGCATTTCAGCATCCCCTCGATCGGCAAGCTGAGGAAGCGCTGCGCAGCGTACCTGGATTTGACTTAATTGCCAGCAAATTTGTAGAATTTGTCTACGAACGACCGCAATTCGTTTACCTAATGGGAAATAGCATTCAAGTCGGCCCACGCCAATATGCCAGCATTTATCATATATTTCGGGAGTGCTTGCAGGATTTAGATGTTTTTCCAGAACCTGGTTTGTTTGTTTCTCAGAATCCCTCAGTTAACAGCTATGCCCTAGGGAAAAACCAGCCTTATGTAGTATTAAACACTGGTCTTTTAGACTTGTTGGAAGAGCCAGAAATTAGGGTAGTATTGGCTCACGAGTTGGGACACATTAAATGCGGTCATCCAACTTTAAATCAAATGGCGACGTGGGCGATGAGCGTTGCATCGACAATTGGCGAGATGACTTTCGGGCTGGGAAATATGGTCGGCAGCGGTTTAATTTACGCTTTTTACGAGTGGCGTCGCAAGGCTGAATTATCGGCAGACCGGGCGGCTTTGTTGGTGACGGATGACTTAAACAGTGTGATGAAGACGATGATGAAACTTGCGGGAGTTAGCAGTAAATATGCTGACCAATGCAGTTTGCAAGAATTTATCCGCCAGTCTGACAACTATCAAGAGCTCGATCGAGACAATCTCAACCAAGTGTATAAGTTTTTACTTTACAACGGCGGGCAAGGCGTGATGCTGAGTCACCCTTTCCCGGTGGAACGCCTGCGGTATTTGCGAGACTGGGCAAGTTCCGAGGAATACCGCCAAATTAAGCTGGGGAACTACAAGCGGGCTGTAGCTGAGGGTGCGGTTGATGTGAAGTCCCAAACGCCTAACAGCGAGACGGAGGCTTTGCGCCGTCAAATTGAAGAGTTGCAGCGGGAGATCGATCGGCAAAAATCAAAGCGAAACTAAGTTTAAATTCCTCGTTTCCAGGCTCTGCCTGGGAACCGGCTAAATGTTTTGTTGAAGATTTACCGGATTTGAGGGAGGGAGAAACGTAAAAGGAAGGTAAACCAGTCAGAGACTTACTCGCAACTGGCCTCCAATCTAAAAACTGTCCCCTCCTTTCGGAAATCTGTTTCTGAGGAGGTGTAGTTTAAATCAAGAGAAGCTTATAAATCAACGGGGCTAAAAAAAATGATTATTGATAACGCAATGAATACTAAGAAGCCAACTTCTAATTTTTTCGGCAATGTGGGAAAAGTCGCGCTCGCCCTGACTCTTCTGGCCGCCGGCATGGCATTTACAAATCCTGGGAGAGACAAATACCTAACTTATGCTTCCGGCGTACTCGAAACCGAGTTGGAAAGCACTGTGTGCAAAGATTCTCGCGTTCCGAAAGCTTTGAGCGGCATTACAGATACTTTGATCGGCAGTTGCAAGAATTTACTGACTTCGCAACGGGACACGATCGAAGGCTTGCTCGACAATACAACGCAGCGTCAAAATTTAGGCGTAGCCAGTATTTACACAACTGAATTAGGCAAAAAAAGCTATCAAACTGTTGGAGCTTTTGGCAATTTCGTGACGCTGCCACCTAGTTCGGAAAATGCTCAAAACTAATCTCAAATTAAGTTTAATTGTAGAAACCGGGTTTTGTAAAAAGCCCGGTTTTTGCTTGCGTAATTATATATAAGTAAATCTAAATAAATTCGGATACAGGCAGCACATATTTTTAATCAAGCCCGCTATTAAAGCCAAATATTAAGTTTTATTAAATATGAAAAGTTATTGTGCCACTTAATATTAACATTAACACTATAAAGTTTAATGTTTAACAAATAAGCAGATGGCAATGCAATTAAGTAAGGGTGAGAGATTTAATATCTCTCAAGAAGCGCCCGGTTTAAAAAAAATGGCGATAGCCCTCGGTTGGCAGGTGACAGAGGCAGGACAAAGCTACGAGATTGATGTCTCGGCGTTTATGCTAGGTGCTGACGGCAAAATACCTAACGATAAATATTTTATCTTTTACAATAATCTGCAATCCTTTGACAGTTCGGTACTGCAATCGATTCCTGAAACAAACAACCAAGGTCAAGAGAATAAGACTATTTACGGCGTTATCTTAGAAAGAGTTAATCCTGAAATTGAGGAAATAACTTTTGTTGTGACTATTCACGATGCAGATAAAATTAATGCAAATTTTAGCAATATCAAAAATGCTTTTATCAAAATTAGCAATTTGGATACGAAAAGCGAACTGGTTCGGTATGAATTAAAAGAGAATTTTTCGCGAGAGACTGCTGTAGAATTTGGTCGTTTGTATAGAAAAAATGGAGAGTGGAGGTTTCAGGCGGTAGGAGCAGGATATCAAGCTGGATTGCAAAGTTTTGTTGACAAGTATTGCAGCTAAAACAGTAATAATATTGCTCCAATTACTAACGAGTTGGCAGCGGGAACAGCAGATGATTTGCAGTTCCCGGCTGGGGAGTTGGACGTGAAGCCAGAACCGGAAGCGGAACAGTTTCGTCTGGAGATTTTGGTAAATTTGTTACCTTGCTACCTAGTTTTGAAAATGCTCCCAACTAATGTCAAATTAAGTTCAATTGTATAAACCGCTTGGGGCAGAAATTCCGGTTTTTACTTAGGTAATTCTCTCTAAGTAAATCTCAATAAATTCAGATACAGGCAGCAGATATTTTTAATCAAGCCCGCGATTAGAGAAACTCTGTTAAATTTCATTAATTAAAGAACTTATTGTGCCACGTAACATTAAGATTAGGAATATAAAATTTTAGGTTTAACAAATAAGCAGATGGCAATGCAATTAAGTAAGGGTGAGAGATTTAATATCTCTAAAAAAGTGCCTGGTTTAAAAAAACTGGCGATCGCCCTCGGTTGGCAGGCGACAGAGTCAGGACAAAGTTACGAGATTGATGTCTCTGCGTTTATGCTAGGTTCTGACGGCAAACTACCTAACGATAAATATTTTATCTTTTATAATAATCTGCAATCCTGTGACGGTTCGGTACTGCAATCGATTTCTGACAAAAATAACCGAGGTCAAGAGAATAAGACTATTTACGGCGTTATTTTAGAGAAAATTAATCCTGAAATTGAGGAAGTGACTTTTGCTGCCACTATTCACGAAGCAAATAAAATCAATGCAAATTTTAGCAATATCAAAAATGCTTTTATCAAAATTAGCAATTTGGATACGGGAAGCGAACTTGTTCGGTATGAATTAAAAGAGAATTTTTCGCGAGAGACTGCTGTAGAGTTTGGTCGTTTGTATAGAAAGAATGGAGAGTGGAGATTTCAGGCGGTAGGAGAAGGATATCAAGCAGGATTGCAGAGTTTGGTTGACAAGTATGACAGCGGAAATAGCAATAATATTGCTCCCATTAGTAGGGAGTTGACAGCGGGAACAGCAGCAGATGATTTGCAGTTGCCGACTTGGGAGTTGGAGGTGGATTCAGAACCGGAAGCGGAACAATCTCGTCAGACTCGAAGGGTACAACCATCACGACTAAACAATCAAGTTAATAATTCGCGAAGCCGCAAAATACCCGCAGCTTTATTAGCAAGTTTAGGCGTTTTGATGTTGGGAACAGGTGCAGGGATGAGCGCCGTTATGCGATCGGGAAATGAAACGCTGAAGCAAGCGAAAATACTGGCAGTTGAAACGCAGAATGCAGGGAAAGTCACCGATGTAAATCTGCTCAGAAGTTTCGATCGACGACTTAAAGAAACGATCGCCAATTTAGAGAAAATTCCTAACTTCCCCGGCTTTGCGTATCAACAAGCTAGAGCAGATTTGCTGCAACTGCGCCCGAGTTTGGTTCCAGTAGCGCAAAACTTACAGGCGGCAGAAAGTCTAGAAAAAGCTCAACAATTGGCGATGGAAGCTGCAGTAGTTGTGCAAAAACCGCCTCATCCGATGGAAGTTTGGCATCAGTCGCAAAGTAAATGGCAACAGGCGATCGCACTTTTAGAAGCGATCGATTCACGTACACCTGTTTATAATCTAGCTCAAAATAAGTTATCTAATTACCGGGCCAATCGCGCTGCGATCGGTCAAAGAGTGGCGATCGCTCAAAAAGCCGCAACTTTCAGCAACCAAGGTTCTTTGAAAGTTCAAAAGGGAGATGTTCCTGGAGCGATCGCCAATTTTACTCAGGCTTTAGCGCTGAATCCGAACATACCTCAAGCTTACCTCGGATTAGGGATTGCTACTTCCAAACAGGGAAACAAGCAGCAGGCAATTTACAATTACGATCGAGCGCTGCAATTTAATCCTAACTTGGCAGAAGCTTATTTCGGTCGCGGTCAAGCATACTATGAATTGGGAAACAAGCAAAAGGCGATCGGGGATTACGAACAAGCTATTCGCGTTAATCCTAATTATGGTTTGGCTTATTTGGAACGAGGTGCTATTCGCTGTATGCTGGGAACAAAATCGCCAGCAGTAGCAGACTTTCAACAAGCGGGAGAACTTTTCTTAAAGGAGGGAGACGGAAATAATTACAAACTAGCACAAAGCTTTATTAATGATTGTCAAGAACCGAATGTACAGGCTGCAATCTGCGATTATCGAAGGAACATAGACTCCTTCGGCAGACCCTGCGGTCGCTCTGTTAATGTTCCGATTATAATTAGAAGAAAATCGGCGATCGATGCCTCAATTTCGGGTTCTACTGATGTTAAAAGCAATAGCAGCCCCGAAAAAATAGCACCTGAAAATTTAGATAGCAGCAGCACAAGAACTCGCAGCAGGAGAAGAAGCAGAAGATAAACCTCACTCGCATTAGTTAATATAGCAACCGCCAAGACGGTTAGGACGTTGTTAATGGCTGAAACGATGGATTTTATTGCTTCTTCCTTCTTCCTTCTTCCTTCTTCCTTCTTCCTTCTGCTATAGATGACAAAATCTGCTGGTAAGCATCGATGGTTTGCTTGGCGATCGCCTCCCAGTTATAATGCTTTTCGGCATACTCTTTGCCGTTCAATCCCCGCCGCTGGCGCTCCTGTGGATTCAGAAGTGCTGATTTGATTGAATTGGCGATGGCCCCTATTTCCAAAGGCCCCACCCAACCAGCCTCTGCTTGCTGTATATCTTCGGCAATATGTATGCGATCGGAAATAGCGACAGGTACACCGGCGGCCATCGCTTCCGCTACAGCAATGCCAAAGTTTTCGTAATAAGAAGGCAATACAAATAAGTCTGCCTTTGTCAACAGTTCCACTTTTAAATCACCGCTCACAAAGCCAGTTATTGTTGTGTATTTTGCTAAGCTTGAATTATGAATTTGCACTTTAATTTTTGTTTCATAATCAGCATCTTGCGGATTAGAACCTGCTAAAATAAAGTGAAACTCTATGCCGGCTTCTAAAATACTTTCTAATGCTGGAATTAGCAAATCAAGCCCTTTTTTAGGTTCAATGCGCGACATAAATAAGATGATTGGCACTTGAGATTGCCGCAATCTCTTAGGAAACAAACCTGCTGTCACCCCCAATGGAATCACCAAATCTCGTGGCACAGGCATCTTGCCTGTGAAGTCCAAATCCCGTGGCACAGGCATCTTGCCTGTGCTCCCCACACCAAATCTTTTTGAGATTTTAGCTTCTTCTTTACTTGTGAAGTGAATTGCGGCGGCCCCTGCTAAATTAGGACGTTCTAAAACTGCTGCATAAATCTGTTTTAAGCGCTTTTTTTTCTGCAAATCGGCGGGGTCAAGCATACCGCAGGGACGGATAATATACGGTAAGTGGCGATATCTAGCAATTGTGGCAGCAAAGGTAGTTACTGGCGAGAATAAAGCGTGAATGTGGGCGAGGTCAAATTGTTTCGCATTTTCATTCAACCACTGCAATAAACTCAGAGAAAACTTATATCTACGAAACGGAGAACAGCGGAAATAAATAATCTGATAACCGTTTTGTTTGATGGCTTGATTTAAGGGGACATCTAAGGGAATTTGACCGATATCTCCGTTAGAATCTGTGGTGATAATTGTGACATCAGCACCTCGGGAAGCCAGGGCCGCAGAAAGTCCGAGTACCATTTGACTGGGCCCCCCGTAGACTAGGGAAATTGAGGGAATAATTTGGAGAATCCGCATCAGGGATAGTTATTTAAATCCACATACCAACATCTCCCATTACAAATTTAATTATCTGGAAAAGGTTGCCCGTCTAGCTGTTCAGCTTCCTCTCTCTTTGTTGCTGTAATTTGGGTATTGTGAGCCATTGTCTTGGAAAATTCATACATTTCACTGGCTTTTGCTTCCGCAGCTTTCACAATTTCAAGGATTTCCAGGAGTTGGATTTCATCTGGTAATTGTTTCATGGCAATGCTTCTAATCTCTCAACTACTTTGTCAATCATAATTTTCGATTCTGGAGCCATATGTAGCAAGGCTGCTAAATAATCTGTTGCTTTTTTAACCTCTTCATCGGGCACACCAGCCAGCAATACATTGCCCACAATGTGCTCTGCTTGTAAGCGAGTACCTGCTACGTTGAATTGAAAATTGGTGATGGAAGAAAAATATTGCATCAGTATTTCATTCTGGGGAAAAAGAGACATTGCTCTTCTAAGTGCAAAAAGTCCCTGCGTTGCTTGGCGTTCGGTATCGTGCAGTACCTGGTAGAGTTCGTCTACCAAAGGTCGTATGTCGGAAGGAATAGACATTTACCAGAGCTTTTATTTAACACTTGCATTCTACTACTAAAAATTACAACAATTCTTTGTAAAATTCCAACAACTGGTCAGCTAAAGCTTTATTGGTATAATTGCTCATCGCTCTATGATAACCCCGATCGCCCAAATCTGCCGCCAACTCCGGCAGCTCCATCAATTGCTGCAAACACTCTCGCAAAACCCCTGCATTTCCCTCGGGGAATACTAACCCCGCATCGCCGATGACGTGGGGAATTTCCCCGCAGTCGGAACCAATAACCGGAATTTTACAGGCCATCGCTTCGATTAAAACGTGACCGAATTGTTCTTTCCAGCCCACTGCGGTCAAAGTTTTGAATTTATAGCTGGTTTGCGAGGGCAATACCAAACAGTTCATTAAGTTAATGTAGGGGGGGATTTCCTCGTGCGAAACGCTTTCTACCCAAATTATTCGGTCGCTGATTCCCCATTCAATACATTTTTCTGCGAGTTGCATCCGCAATTTTCCTTGTCCTACTAACAGCCACTTCCAAGAGAGTTTTTTCAACCCTGCCAAGGCCTCAGCTAAAGTGAACAATCCTTTTTCTTCGACAAATCGCCCTACAAATCCTACCACAAAATCTGTCGGTTTAATGCCGAACCTGCGGGATAAATCAGCGTCTTTACCAGTGCGGCGAAACAAAGTTTCATCTACTCCGAGTTGTGGCATTACTTTCACCGCACCTTGATAGCCTCGCTGCCGCAAAATTTTAGATCCATCTAAGTTCCCTGCAATAATTCCGTCGGTGTGCTGAAGATTGTAATTTTCTAAGAGTGAAACAGGCCACTTCAATTTATAAGGCAGATTCCACCAGGTAAATAATATATTTTTTGCTTTTAGTTTGAGCAGTTTATTTAAGAATATTAATTGCGCGCAAGCGAGGGATTTTGAACCTTGTTCAACTTGGATAATCTGCGGTCTAAACTTTTCTAATATTTCAATTAAATCAGTACCAAATGTTAGCAGTCCTTGATTGTTCTGGCTGTAATTGGAGACTGCGACTACTTTAAATGAGCCTTCTTGACAGAATTGTGTTTCTATAATTTTATTTTGTACGCCTCCGGGTTTCCAACGCTGCGGCACTGCAACTGTTACTTCAATATTGGGTTCGAGGTTTGCTAAAATTTTCAATTTTGCCCGATTTATGTCCACAATATAGGTGTGGCTGGCAACGAGGATTCTCATTTTTTATTCAGTGGTAATTGGAAATTGGTAATAAAAATTATTTACCGTTAATATTATCTTGACGGGTGTAAATTTGTCCGTCGTTCCATAGAGACTGAATTAATGTATTGAGGACACTCATAAAACCGAGGAGATAAAAACTAAATCGAACGATAATTTTAATGGGCGATCGGCTTTTATGGCAAGGCGGATTCCCCAAAACGTGGCAGTCAAAGAGTTTGGCAAAAAATCGCAGGCATTGAAAAGCTGTTAAATTTGTCAATCCCATTAGAAAGTGATTGTGATAAAATGTGACTTGATATTCGATCGATCGCGTGCTGACATCGTGACATCCGCCGCTCTCTTCCCCAAAGTGAACTAAACACGCATTGGGATCGTACCAAATTTTCATGCCAGTCGATCGCAATCTCAAACAAAAATCCGACTCTTCCCGTACCGCACTCCCTACAAATCGCTCGTCAAACCTCAGCCCGCACTCGGCAAAAACCTGCCTGCGAAATGACATATTGCAGCCTCTAGCCGAGAGCACCTGCTGCGGTTTTACTGTATGTACCAAATCGATAAAATACCAGGCAATGCCTGCATCCATCGCTTCTGAGGGCAAATATTCGATCGCCAAATCGCCTCCAGAAAAATCCAATTTCATTCTGTCAAAAACCCTGCCCGCCACACATCCCACATCAGGTTTTTCTAAATAGTTGTCAGCGTGAGCCGCCAAAAAACCATCTGGCAATTGTACATCATCATCAATAAATAAAATAATCTCTCCAACTGCGCGCCGCACTGCATAGTTTCGAGCTCCCGGCAAACTCGCCCAATCTACTCGAAACCACCGAATTTTGCCAGCATTTGCCAATTCCTCTAAATAAACTTGAGTTGCCGATTCGTGGGTGCGAGTTTGATCGATTACCAGCACTTCAAAATTCTGGTAATTTTGCCGAATCACATCAGCCAATGTCTCTCGCAGGGGTTGCTCGCGGTTGTAGGTGGGTATCACAACAGAAATCATCATTTGCAGTTGCCACTTTCCTTATTTCTCTACACGCCAAAGCCAAACATCGCCCGGCTGGTAAATTGGTGTGATTTTATATTTTTGCACTTTTTCTAGTTCACATTGTAATGCTTCTGTAGCTCTGTATAGAAATACATCGCTAAAACCATCAGGAATTTTTACTTGTTCAGGTTTAACTGCTAGCAAAAGCTGTGCTTGCGGCTTTAGCAGATAGCTGACAGACAGTATTTTTCCTGTGATGTTGTTGCCTCCGTGAGTGATTACTAAAGGTTTTTGGGCTTGATTGACAATTGCGGCTATTTGGGGATTGTATTTAGTGCTAGAAGGATATTTGTTCCACCAAAGTTGTGACTGTGAGCTGACGGCACAAGAAACTATTTCACTCGATATTAGCACTATTAAACCGAGCTGCCACAGTTTTTGTTGTCGGGAATTGGTAGCGACTGCAATTTTAACCGTAAATAGGTAGGCAACAGCTATCTGGATTGCTAAAATATAGGGAACCAGATAGCGATCGGCAACGCCTCCCACTGCTATCAATACTATCGCTGTAATTCCGATCGCTGTCAATACAAACAGCCAAACTCGTTTGGGAGTTGAACGGCAGAGTGAGTATATTGAATGTGCGATCGCTAACAGCAATAGTGCGGCTACAATCAGTCTGATTAAATTTGTAGCAATACCGCTCGAACACAATTTGATAATTCCGCCCGCCCAATGCGTGTCGATAAACATTCGGCAGGTGATGAGAATTAAAGGTTTAAGTGAAGATAGGAAAGACAGGGAAATGCGGGGTAAGCCTACTGTTGCCTCGATTTTTGGCGCGTTACAAAATAATATCCAAATCCAAGGAGCAAAAAGGATTGTTGCCGCCGCTGAAGCTAGTAAATAAGCAATTAATGTCTTGCAAAAACGCAAATTTTCAGTTAAAATTACATAGATGCCGTGGGCAAATATTACTAAAAAAAATAATAAACTAGAATAAAGTCCTAAAGTCAAGGCGATCGCATAAATAGACCAAACAGCCTTGCTCAATTTAGATGTGGCGGGAGAATTTTGTAGGGCGATCCTCTTCGAGGGCTTCGCTAACGCCCGCAGCAGAATTGCATTCGACAGCAAGACGAGGACTGCAAACATCATGTACGGTCTTGCCTCTTGCGCGTACAAGACGTGAAAGGGTGAAACAGCGACGATTGTAACAGCCACCCATCCCGCAGACTCAGAGCGAAATAATTCCCAGCACAGCCAATAAATGCTGGGGAAAACTAACAAACTAATCCAAGCTGAAAGACTTCTGACAGTTGCCACTTGCGGACCGAACAACTGCACCCAAAATCTGGCTAAAATAAAATACAGTGGGGACAGTTGAGGTTCTTCTGTAGCTAAACCTTTAACAGTATCCAACCAACTTTTTTCGGGATTTATCTGCTGGTATTTCTGCTGCAAATCTTCGATGCTAATTGTTTTGCCTTGAAAATCTTGCTGCACCATTTCCGTCCAGGTGTAGCCAGAAATTCGCAGCGAGGTGATAGATTCGTCGAAGGAGTAGACTTTGCGATCGAGGTTAGTAAATCGAAAAAATATCCCCGTTATTAATATGACGACAATTAAAACTTTTAACGAAATTCGATGCCACCGCCCCTTTTGAATTGATTTGCTATTCATAAAATCAGAAATGGGGAAATGAAGAAAGAAGGATTTAGTGATTTAGGAGAGAGGGAAGGAGAATGAGGGAATAAAGAATGAGAAATCAGTTTCAATCGGTTCTATATTTCTCTAGAGGATTCTTTATTCTGCCTTCTTCATTCTGCCTTCTCGCTTCTCCCTTCTTCCTTCAGGCTAATTCCCCATTTCCATCAGATAGCTATGTGTTGCTGAACGGCTAAAACTAAATTTTCAGTCCAGAAATTAGCTAATTCGGCGCTGGCAGCTTCCACCATAACTCGCATTAGCGGTTCAGTGCCTGAAGCGCGAACCAAAACCCGTCCCTGTTCTCCCATTGCAGTTGTAGCACGATCGATCGCACTTTGCATTGCCTCGCACTCGTGCCATTTCAGGCGTTTTTCGCGATCGTCCACCCGAATATTTCGCAGCAACTGCGGATAAGTTTGGAAACTGCCACTTACCAATTGTGCCAAAGATTGCCCGGACTGGCGCACCAGCGAAGCCAAATGCAAAGCTGTTAGCAAACCGTCGCCGCTGACACCGTAATGCGGACAAAGAATATGTCCAGATTGTTCGCCGCCCAACATCGAACCGGTGCGCTGCATTTCAGCGTGAACGTACTGATCTCCCACGTTCGTTCTAGTTAGTTTGCCGCCCAATTCTTCCCAAGCTCGCTCGAAGCCGAGGTTAGCCATTACAGTAGAAATAATTAAATTGGACGGTAACTGTTGGGAGTCGCGCAACTGCCGGCCCCACAGATAAAGAATGTAATCGCCGTCAATCGCTCGACCTTGGTTGTCAACACCCAAAACTCGATCGGCATCGCCGTCAAAAGCAAATCCCAAATCAGCATTGTGTTCCAAAACCGCGGCTTGCAAACTGTCGAGATGAGTAGAACCGCAGTTAACATTAATACGAGATCCATCAGGAGTGTCGTGCAAACAGATCACATCCGCCCCCATTTGTGCGAACACCGCCGGCGCCAAACCCGCAGCCGCCCCCCAAGCCAAATCCAAAACTATTCGCATTCCCTCCAAATTCATCTTTTGCAGCGAATCACAGAGCGAAGTGGCATAATCTTTAATCAACTCAGACCGATGGTAGTGCTGCCCCCAACCCAAGCTAGCAACCGGAACCTTTGCCCCCCGGATTCCCGCTTCGATTTGTTCCTGCAACTGCTGCGACAGCTTCGAGCCGTTTGAGCCGAAAAACTTAATGCCGTTGTCTTCTGGGGGATTGTGAGAAGCCGAAATCATCACTCCGCCGACAGACTCCGAAATGCTTGCCAGATAAGCAACGCAGGGAGTGGGACACAAGCCCAAATTCCAAACTTCTAAACCGGCGGCTGTCAAACCCGCTGACAGTGCCATTGCCAGCATATCGCTGGAATTCCTGCTGTCTTGTCCCAAAATCACAGGCCCCTGGTTGGAGGTATTTTGGCGTAGAACTTGTCCAGCCCAGAAGCCCACTTGCAGCGCTAAGGGTGCATTCAGCAATTCTCCAACTTTCCCGCGAATGCCGTCTGTGCCGAAGAGTTTGGTATTGGGCAGGGGGAGGCTATCTCCCACCAGAATCGTATCCCGTTTGACTGGCTGTACCGAGTTAGCAGCCGGAAACTCGCTGCCACGAGGGCGCGAAGGTGTCTGAACCATATTCACTCCTTTAGGAATATTCACACTCACACTTTGGGTTCATGTTACAACTGAAAGTCTTTATTTTCAGCCTAAACTCCATTTATTTCGTCAATTGCTGAGGCAACTTGCTCTGACAACCTACGCACCAAGCTTAACTTCATCGGAAAAATTTGTATTGTACGCAATGGAAAAACTTTTAGTCCCGAGGGCGCGCCAACGCCAGGAAACCCGGTTTCTTTCTGTCTCCAGGAGTGACGCTGCTGCGGTTTGAGCCTATCAGTAACTGCGGGTATAGAAGGTTAATGCTGTATTGCCGTATATTTTATGGCGGCAAATTTCTAGACCGGAAATCGGTTGTATCGATCGCTCCGGGCTGTGTTCGACGGCCATTTCGCCGTTTGGTGCTAGCATTTCTTGGCTGGCGATCGTGTTTAACACAGGTTCGTACAAATCGCTGGCGTAGGGCGGATCGAAGTAAATGCGATCGAACTGCTGCCCCGCTAATGTTGCCAATTTCGCCGTCGCGTTTCCCCGCAGTATTTGGAATGTTTGGGACGAGTCTGCTACTTGCTCCCAGTTTTCGCGGATAATCGCACAAGCTTTCGCCGACTGTTCGATGCCAGTGACACTCGCGGCTTGCCGACACAAAGCTTCTGCACCCATCGAACCGCTGCCGGTACAAATGTCAAGCCATCTGCAATCTGCGATCGTCCCTTGCCAAATATTAAATAAAGCTTCTCTGACTCGCGAAGGTGTAGGGCGAGTTGCGAGTCCCGGCAGGGTTTTTATTTGGCGGTTGCCACAGATTCTTAAAGTCATTTAGGAAGAAGGAAGAGGGAAGAAGGAAGAAGGAAGAAGGAAGAAGGAAGAAGGAAAATGACTTTTAAAAATGTCAAACCCGGTTTCGGCAATCTACCGGGTTTTTCAAGACTCATGCCACCTAAGCAGGTACTTTTTCCCTCACCAGACTGACAAAATTTGACAGCATTTGCAATCCCGTACTCGAAGACTTTTCCGGGTGAAATTGTACGGCCATCAAATTGTCTTTAGCTATAGCCGCCGTCACGTTTTGACTGCCGTGAGTCACCATTGCCGATCGCACTTCCCAATCAACTGGATCGACATAATAAGAATGCACGAAATAAACCCAAGGATCGGACGGTAAATTTTGCCACAGCGGCAAATCCGGCTGAGTAAATTCCAATTGATTCCATCCCATGTGGGGAATTGTCAAACCCGGTTCCGAGCGAAATCGGCGCACTTTTCCCGCAATAGCGCCCAATCCAGGTTCTACACCTTCTTCGGAACTTTCAAACAGAATTTGCAAACCCAAACAAATGCCTAAAAAAGGTTTTCCCGAGGCGATCGCCCTTTTTATCGGTTCTATCAAATTGCGCGATCGTAAATTCTGCATTGCCGGGTCAAACGAACCAACTCCCGGCAAAACCACCGCATCAGCCTGCTCGATTATAGCAGGAGAATCTGTAATTTTTGGCACTGCACCCACATTTTCCAAGCCTTTACAGACTGAGTGCAGATTGCCCATGCCATAGTCTATTACTGCAATGACAGACATTGACTTACTTGCCTTATATTATCAATATCAGTATTATTGCACAAATATGACGGCGAAAATCCTGCTAACCTCATTTGATACTTGGCTTCCCCATCAGAAATCCAACTCTTCGGACGACTTATTAGCCAAGATTTCCCAGATAAAATCTTTGCCTGATTCCCTGACTTTTTTGAGGAAACTGCCAGTAGATTTTCAGCTAGCACCGAATTTGGCGATCGCCCAAATCAACCAACTTCAACCAGACACTATTATCTGCTGCGGCATGGCCGAAAGTCGGCAAAAATTAACCGTAGAATCCTGCGCTTGCTGCGATAGCGACATTCGGAAAACCGCAGTTAATCTCGAACCGCTAGTCGCTGATTTAGCTGCAACAGAAATCAGTCACGAAGCCGGAAAATTTGTTTGCGAAGCCCTGTATTATGCGGTTTTAAAACATATTTGCGATTCTCAAATAGCCGCTAAATGTATTTTCGTCCACGTACCAATTTTAACTCCCGATAACGCTGACAGAATTGTCGCTGATTTTTTATTAGTTATGCGTCGCCTAACTCTCGCAATTAATAAATAGGTCGCTCTAATTCAACATAAAAATTTGTTTAGTGTTCAGAAACCCGGACTTTTAAAGAAACCGGGTTTCTCAGTGTTAGTTTTTTTTACTAACAACTCCCAACTGCCAAGTCTTTAGCCGCCGTAATTCCAACCGGTGCTTTCTAGCAGCAACGGATTGCCCTCGCGGTGGACGCCTGCGGCCAAAACTTCTCCCACATAAACCGTGTGATCCCCGTGTTCCACAGCACCGACAACTTTGCACTCGATGTAACCCAGAGAATCCGAGATAATCGGACAACCAGTTTCCGCGCCGGGATAAAATTCTACATCCTCAAATTTATTGCCAACGCGGCGCTGCTGTTTGAAGAATTTTTGGGCTAAGTCTTTTTGACCTGCTTCTAGGAAACTCAAAGCAAAGACACCGCTGGCTTTGATCATGGCGTGGGATTTGGAGTCTTGCTTGACGCAGTTGACAACTAAGGGAGGGGTAAAGGAAGATTGCATCACCCAGCTAGCGGTGAAACCGTTGACTTCCTCCCCGTCTTTGACACCGCAGATGTACAATCCGTGAGGGATTTTCCGCAAGATGGTCTTTTTAGCTTGTTCGTCTAGCACGGGCTTACCTGTTCGATCGATAATTCTACACCGCCCAGTTTACCAATCTCAGGCCCACAAACCCACCTGTCTTAAGGGCTATTCGCTAATCTTGCCTTTTTCGATCCCAAACATGACACCAGTTTTAAGTCAAAATTAACAACTCAAAACTATTGTGCAACTCCGTGCTTCTTAAACCAATCTTGCATCTGTTTCCAAGCATCCTTAGCTTCTTTTTCCCGGTAACTGGGGCGATAGTCAGCGTTAAAAGCGTGCGGCGTATCTGGATAAAGCACAATTTCGGAACCGCTGCTGCCAGTTTTGAGAACTTCCCGCATTTTCTCGACTGTATCGTTGGGAATTCCCTCGTCTTTGCCGCCGTAAAGCCCCAATACAGGCACTTTCAAAGTTGCTGCAATGTCGATCGGCTGTTTGGGAGTTAAAGCCGTAGAATTGCCAACCAAACGCCCGTACCAAGCCACTCCAGCTTTGACTTTTGGGTTGTGGGAAGAGTACAGCCAAACCATTCTGCCACCCCAGCAAAATCCTGTAATTCCCAACTTATTAATATTGCCTTTTCCTGACTTTTGTGCCCAATCTACGGTTGCATCTAAATCGGACATAGCTTGAGCGTCGGGAACTTTCGAGACAACTTTACTAATAATTTCTTGGATGTCGGTAATTTTAGAAACATCACCTTGACGGGCAAACATTTCTGGGGCGATCGCTAAATAACCTAATTTAGCAAAACGGCGGCAAATATCTTGAATGTGGGCGTGAACTCCGAAGATTTCTTGAATTACTAAAATTACTGGAAAATTGCTACCGCTGGCTGGCATTGCTCTGTAGGCTGGAATTGAGCCGTCTTTGACGGGAATCTTTACCTCACTTGCTATTAAACCAGCAGCATCGGTATTGATAACGGCAGCCGCAATAGGATGAACTGCTAACGCAAATCCGGCGCTTAATGCGGTGACAGTGATAAATTGTCTGCGAGTTAAATCAGTCATGGCGATTTTAGATTTTAGATTTTAGATTTTAGATTGGGGAATTGGGAATTGGGAATTGGTAGTTGGTTATTTCATAATTGCTCCTTCTTCCCTCTTCCGACTTCCATGAGACTGACATCCGTTACATCCGTTACATCCGTTACATAATCCGTTGCCGAACTTTCTTTTTCCTGACATCCGTTACATCCGTTACAAAATCCGTTGCCGAACTTCCTTCGAGGGTCGGAAAAGCCGATCGTGCTCTGGATGGTACAAGCGCGATCGCCCTTCTGCTGATTTTCCCAACGCCGGACTAATAACGTACATTGTCGTTCTGATCAAATTATTTTCGCGCGTAGCAACAGCCATTTTGTCAAGGGGAACTAGCACAATTTTTTCATCGGGCCAGCCCAACCGATAACAAATCGCTACAGGCAAATCAGATGGGTAATGTTCCATCAATTTAGCTTGAGCTTGTTCGACATGGCGGGCGCTCAAATACAGGCACAAACTCGCTTGATGAGCCGCTAAACTCGCCAATTCTTCGCGTTCCGGTACTTCGGTTCTGCCGCTAATTCGCGTCAAAATAATTGTCTGCACAACTCCCGGAACTGTCAACTCAATTTTAAGTTTAGCCGCCGCAAGTTGGAAAGCGCTAATTCCCGGGATTACCTCAAAAGCAATTCCCTCGGAGGCCAAAGCTTGCATTTGTTCGCCGACGGCCCCGTAGAGACAGGGATCGCCCGAATGCAGGCGGACGACGCTTTTTCCGTCGCGCACTCGTTGCACCATCAAAGGTACAATCTCTTCGAGGGTTTTATCGGCAGTTTGGATCGTTTCAGCATCCGCGCGTACCCCCTGCAAAATTTGCTCTGGGACTAGCGAATCAGCAAATAATATGACATCAGCAGCAGCCAGTAATTTTTGAGCCTTAACGGTCAACAAATCCGGGTCTCCCGGGCCTGCACCTACAATGTATACTGCTGGAATTAGGGCTTCAATCTCTTTCAAACTCATTGCTGCTAAAAAATTTGCTAAATTTACGGACGCTTCCGGATGTACCTATTTTGGTTGGAAGTAAGAGATGGTAGATGCACCCTGGTTTTGAACCCTAGAGACTAACCTCTCTGGGGTTTTTTATTTATCCTCTGGGGATTTCTGAGTGATATTTGCCCGATCGTTATTGGGGGAGACAACATCGGGTAAAGGTTGATCGACCAAATAAAGCCAAGCCAACCCGCCCAACCCTAAAACAATCCCAGTCAAGCTTACCATTTGCGCCGTCCGCAGCGGCCCGAACATCAAACTATCAGTTCGCAACCCTTCAATCCAGATTCGACCGGAACTGTAAGCTGCGATATAAACCAAAAATAAAGCACCTGTTTTTAAGCGAATTTTGCCCTGCAAATCGCGGAAAAACAAAGTCAGAAGCAACCCAAATACTGTCAAATTCCACAGGGATTCGTAGAGAAATGTGGGGTGGAAGTATTCAAAATTAGCGTAGGCGGGCGGGCGGCTGTTTGGGGGAATATAGAGTTTCCAGGGCAAATCCGTAGGACTGCCAAAAGCTTCCGAGTTAAAGAAATTTCCCCAGCGTCCGATCGCCTGACCGAGAATTGCCGAAGGCGCGATTAAATCTGCCAATTGCCAAAAAGAAACTCGCTGAATTTTTGCAAAAATTAAAGCTGCGATCGTGCCACCCAAAATCGCCCCGTGAATCGCAATTCCGCCTTTCCAAATCGCAATAATATCCTCTGGCCTCTGGGCGTATTGCTGCCACTCGAAAGCCACGTAATAAATTCGAGCACAGGGAATAGCGCCCAGAACCAGCCAAATTGCCAAATCACCCAACAATTCCGGGTTGACGCGGCGTTTTTGGGCCAAGTATTGCGACAGACTGACCCCAATCAAGACGGCAGAAGCTATTAACAGCCCGTACCAGCGAATGGCTACGGGGCCAAGTTGAAAGATAATTGGGCCCGGCGATGTAAATTGAAACGCTAAGGGCAGCGCAAGAATATTTAGCACCATAAAAGTTGCATTAATTGTGATGGAAAGCTGTCAAATTTGCACACCCTTTAACAAACTCCAGAGTTTATTTTAGGTGGCTGCGGTCATTTACACGCAATATTTGGGGAATTTTACCAAAAATTAACTGGATTCTTGATTTTGCAGATTGCTGTCTGGAGTTTTTTTTGTGAGTCCACAATAAGAGCCCCCTAACCCCCCTTTTTTAAGGGGGGAACCGGATTCTTCTTAAACTTGCCCTTATTAAGGGATTTAGCCGGATCGAGTTTCCGCCTTCTGCTTTCTGCATAAGTGCCTTCTGGAGGATTAACGGCAGCTTTGGTCGAGAAGTTTTAATATGGAGGATGGCTTTAAATTTTCTGATGACCTATGTCTCCTACTTCCGTTTCTCAGGTGTACTCTTCTGGTAATTCCAAGGGTGCGAATCAGTCTCGCAAGACTGCTGCTTTGGCTGTTGAGTCGGGTAAAATTCCGCCCTTGCTGGGGGCGAGTTTAGCTGAGTTAACGGAGTGGGTGCAGCAGCAGGGACAACCGGCTTATCGGGGAAAGCAGTTGTACCAGTGGATTTATGAGAAAGGTGCGCGATCGATCTCTGACATTTCTGTATTCTCGAAACAGTGGCGCGAGACTGTTGCTAAAATTCCGATCGGGCGATCGACCATTCACTATCGATCGGTCGCACCAGACGCCACGGTAAAGTATCTCTTAAAATTGGCAGACGGTCAAATCATTGAAACAGTAGGCATTCCCACCGATAAACGGCTGACTGTGTGCGTCTCAGCCCAAGTTGGCTGCGCGATGGGATGCGACTTTTGCGCTACTGGGAAAGGCGGTTTCAAGCGCAATTTAGAAAAACACGAAATCGTCGATCAAGTCTTGACAGTACAGCAAGATTTCGGCCGCCGAGTCAGCCACATCGTATTTATGGGAATGGGCGAACCCCTGCTGAATTTCGATAATGTTGTAGCTGCTGTCAAGTGTTTGAATCAAGACGTAGGGATTGGACAGCGAAACATCACCATTTCTACAGTAGGAATTCGCAATCGCATCAGCCAACTAGCTGAACATCAACTGCAAGTTACCCTCGCCGTCAGCCTCCACGCTTCCAATCAAAGATTGCGCGAAGAGTTAATTCCTAGCGCCCGCCCTTATCCTTTGGGTGAGTTAGTAGCAGAATGTCGGGAATATGTGCGATCGACAGGGCGCAGATTGAGTTTTGAATACGTACTTTTAGCAGGTGTGAATGACTTGCCGGAACACGCAGCCGAGTTAGCAACTCACTTGCGCGGTTTTCAGTGTCACGTCAATTTGATTCCTTACAATCCGATTCAGGAAGCTGAATATAAGCGACCGACTCCCAATCGAATTAACAGTTTTGTTGCGGTTTTGAAGGAAAAGAAAATTGCTGTTAGCGTGCGGTATTCTCGCGGCTTAGAAGCAGATGCAGCCTGCGGACAATTGCGGGCATCCGAGGTTTAGGATTGGATTTTTAACCGCTAAAAATTGTCGTAGGGTGCGTTAGACAGCGTTATTCGATCGAGCATCGATAAACTACTTTGTGACGCACCCTACTAACTATTTACAAGCGTTTAACAAGTATCCACCGCAACTCTAACGGCGGTGTTTGTTGCACGGGAAATAAATCGCGCCCGCTGGCCCAACTGACAAACCAAGGTGTCGGCGGCCACGCAGAGTCAGGCAAATGTTTTTGTTCGTATTCAATCACAGATTCATCAGAAATAATTTCTAAGGGCAAACCCTCTATTGCTGCTTGCAATTCTTGTCTGGTAATCAGATAAGACCAACACAATTCAGACATTTGTTTGGCCATGTCGTCGGGTTCGTACCCATCTACAGCTAAGAAAGCACTGAATAAGATAAACCCGCCGCTTAAAACGGCATCGGACATTTTGCCGAGGAACAGGCGGACTTGTTCGGGGTAGCGGAAGTGAGAGAGAACTTCGGTAGCGATGGCTAATTTGTACCGATAAGTTTTCATCCTCAATAATGGGTCTAAAACGTCGCCTTGGGTGACATTTATCGGCAAGTTTTCGGCGGTTGCTGCTGCTAATAGTTTCTCGGCAAATATGGGTGTTAGTTCGATCGCATCCACGGAATGGCCTAACCTTGCTAAGGGCAAACTATTGCGCCCTGGGCCCGCACCGACATCTAAAATAGGTGCTTTTCCCGGTTCGCCTAATTCAGCGGCAGTGGCGATAACTTTGGCATCGGGATGGCTGCCGAATAAAGGTTCGGGGCGAATATCCGGCCAGCTATGATATTTCTGGGCCATCGATTCGACTTGAATCTTGGTATTCAGAGTAATACCGCCAGCTAAACCGCTTTGAGAATTGGCGGGAAAATAGGAGACTATGAGATTAGCGTGGGGGGAATTTTTGAATCCTTCTGCTAAGGCGTTGGCGATTAATGTTCGCAAGTTTTCGGTTTGGGCAGCGTCGATGTTTTGCCCCAGAATGTTTAAGAAGTCTGACAGTAATTTAAGATAGTCGTCTAGCATTGATGGCAAGCAAGGCAGATAGAATTCTCCCTTGATGCCGATGCTCTTTTTGAGCCTTTCTTTGAGAATTAATTTCAGGCGATGCGAGTCTGTCATTCGATTTTAGATTTTAGATTTTAGATTTTAGATTGACTCTCGCATTGAATCTGGGATCTAGAACAAGACTCTAAAATTTTGATCTTTGCAGCACTTAAGTCATTCGCAACTATCCGTTTTTGGGCGGAGTCAGCGGCGGGCCTGTTTCGGGTGATTCGCTGACGGGCAATTCGGGGATAGATGCGGCACTGGTGAGGTTTTTAGTCACAATATTTTCGATTGGATTCGGCAATAAGTGCGATCGCACCGAGCATAATCTTGTGCTCTTGCACCTGAATTCTCGCGTGCAGCGTTTCTGCGGTATCATCAGGCAATACTGGCACCGCAGCCTGCATTAAAATCGGCCCGCTGTCTACTTCTAAACGGGCGATATGCACCGTACATCCGGTGATTTTAACCTTAGCGGCCAGTGCTTGCTCGACGGCGCGAATTCCTGGGAAACTCGGCAGTAAGCTGGGGTGAATGTTAATAACGCGATCGGGAAAAGCATCGAGCAAAACTTTGGTAACGATCCGCATCCAACCCGCCATCACTATCCATTCTACATCATATTCTTGGAAAGTTTTAACAATTTTTGTATCTAATTCTTCGCGGCTTTTGCACTCGCGGTGATTGAGCAGAATCGAGGGAATGCCGTATTTTTCGGCTCGGGTTGCGGCTTTGGCTTCGGGGTTGTTGTAAATTAATACTGGGATTTTAGCGTTGAGTTGTTGGTTTTGGATGGCTTGGGCAATTACCTCGAAGTTGCTGCCGCTTCCTGATGCTAAAACTCCTAATTTTAATGGAGGATGGGCCGGCGCGATCAAGCTTTTGCCAATCTCAGGAGAAATCAGGCAGGCATTGGAATTAGCAGATACTGGATTAGCGGTCATTCGATTTTAGATTTTAGATTTTAGATTTTGGATTGACCCCACGGATAAATTCGGGGGCTTGAGGATTTTAGATTTTAGATTGATTCCACGGATAAATCACGTGGCGGGTACCATCAAGAAATTCTTGGTCATAAAGATAAAAACTATTCACTCGTCTTCTACAATACAGGTAAAGGGTAATGTGTGCTTCGGCGCACTCTACATGGAGATATTGCCTAAGTCCTAAGTATATTATTTTTTTTCGCTGAGCTACTGATTAACTCCTATTCTACAATATTATCAAAAAACTCTTCCCTGAGAATCGAATAAATTTTCAGATCCCAATATCTGTCTTTCACAAATAGGTGCTGTCGCAATATCCCTTCCCATTGCATCCCCACTTTTTCCATCACCCGAGCCGAAGCAATATTGTTAACCTCACAGCGAGCCATAATTCGATTCAGCAACATCTCCCGAAAACCGAATTCAATCACTGCATTGACAGCCTCGCTCATGTATCCTTCGCCCCAATAGCTCCTAGAGAGTGCGTACCCAATTTCCGCGCGGCTGTGCGTCATGCTCCATTCCACAAATCCGCAAGTCCCGATAAACTTTTTTTCGGCTTTATGGACGAGTCCCCAATCTACCAGCTCTCGTCTTTTGTACATTTTTGTAAGTGACTTGAGAAAGTATTTAGTGTCTTCGAGCGAGGTGTGGGTTGACCACATTGTGTATTGTGATACTTCGGGGTTTGAGGCATACTCAAACATATCGCTCGCATCGTTTAAAGTAATTTTCCTCAGCAGCAGTCTCTCAGTTTCTATAGTGGGTAAATTGGCTAATATATCGAGAAGATTCATTTTGACATTGACCTATATTGTGATACCATTTAAAACTAAAAGCTAAAATTTACAAGCCAATGGTTCCGATTAAATTTGGGCGTTTTAACTGGTTGGATAATGATGCGATCGCAGCTTGGACTTTTCTGGCCCCAGCTTTGCTGTTTCTGGGTATTTTTTTGATTTGGCCGATCGCCTATTTATTTTACCTCAGCTTTACCAGCGGCAGCTTTACCCAATCGGGAGTGCGTTGGATTGGCTTGAACAACTACTGGCGTCTAGTCACCAACCCGGATTTCTGGCAAATTATCCAAAATACGCTCTATTTTACTACTGCGACAGTCATTCCCAGTTTAGTGATTCCATTGGGCTTAGCAGTTTTGCTAAATCGCTCGTTTGCTTGGCGAGGAGCTCTCCGTACCGCTTATTTTATTCCTTCGATTACCTCTTTAGTTGCAGTTGGCTTGGGTTGGCGGTGGTTGTTTCAAACCGAAGGCCCGGTGAATAGTGTGTTAATGGCGATCGGCTTAAATCCAATTCCTTGGCTTAGCAGCACAGTTTGGGCAATGCCAGTGATAATTCTGCTCAGTGTTTGGAAACAATTAGGCTTTAATATGGTAGTATTTTTAGCAGGATTGCAAGCAATTCCGGTCAATCGTTACGAAGCGGCAGAATTGGATGGAGCTAATGCTTGGCAGCAATTTTTGTACATCACTTTACCCGGTTTGCGACCGACTTTAGTATTTGCTACCGTCACTACTGCTATTTTTACTCTGCGGAGTTTCGAGCAAGTTTACGTCATCACCGGCGGCGGCCCTTTAAACTCTACTAATTTGCTAGTTTATTATATTTACGAGCAAGCTTTTTCGCAATTTGATTTTGGCTATGCAGCCGCAGCGGCAACTTTCCTGATGGCTTTAGCTTTGGTATTAGTCTATTTACAACTAAAAGTTTGGGGCGAAGATTCTTAATACCTATTTAAAAAAGTCTTGCTACAATCCTCAATCTTATACCAATTATTAAAAGGGAACCGTAGGGAAACGGCAATGCCGTTTCCGGTGCGGGGAGTAGGACACGGCATTACCGTGTCCCTAGAGATGCTCGATTTTCAGAATTGGTATAATTAGGTTATGCGTAGTTTGACGCGCAAGAATTATAGCGGTGAGGTGCGCACTTCGCACCCTAGATATACAGGTTTTGCATAAGGACGGAATTAACTGGATTCCTAATTACCAATTTTATATTCCATGTGCTCTGCTGTTTGTTCAGCTTGTGCTGTTCCCAAAAGCTTGCCGACAACGTGCAAAGACATATCAATTCCCGCAGCAATTCCCCCAGAGGTGATGATTTTGCCGTTATCTACAAATCGCTGATTTTCGATAATAGTTGTGTTGGGAGCTAATTCTCTCAATAAATCCAATGCCAGATGGTGTGTAGTTGCTGCCAAACCTTCCAACAAGCCAGCTTTTGCTAAAAGCAGCGAACCCGTACATACAGAAAGCACTAATTCTGCGGTTGGCGCACAATCTTTTATCCAATTAACAACTGCTGAATTATTGATTAACTGTCTCGTACCTTGTCCTCCCGGTACAATTAAAATATCCGGTGGGGGACAATCGGAAATGGTGCAGTGGGGATTGACGCTCAAACCGTTGCGGGCGTTGACAGCACCGGGATGTTCGGCTACCGTAGAGACTGCAAAAGGTCGCTCGCCCTTACTTAATTCTGATGTCACCGCAAACACTTCAAAAGGACCTGCAAAGTCCAGTACCTCGACATCATCGAACATTAAAATAGCTACGTTCCTAGTTGCCATAAGACATACTTCTGATAGAGACCAAAAATAGGGGCGATTTGTTATGGTAGAAGTGGTAGAATTTCAATTATTAAAGCTATGCCGAAAAATATTCGCCATCGCGCCATAAAAATCTGTCTTTTTTGTCTGGCTTGCGTCTTAGCAATTGCTGTTGCGCCAATTGTCACGCCCGCTCAATCCACAACCCAATTAGAATTTCGCATTACTCAATTAGAAACTCAAATTTCTGAACTCAGAGGACAAATCTACAGTTTGCAGAATCAAGGTTCTAGAGTTAACAGGCCTCAGTCTCCTAACCTTCCGGGTGCTAGTCGGACAAATCCTAGAGTGCGGTCGGGAGACCCGATGTTTGACAATTTAGCAACTTTGGCAATTGAAACGAAGCAAGATGTTATCAAAATTAAAGAGCGGTTGTCAAAGCTAGAATCCTCTAGAAATCGCTAGAGAAGTCATTAGTCATTAGTCATCAGTCATTAGTCAGAAGGAAGAGGTTCAAGGGAAGAGGGAAGAAGTCAGTAGTCATTAGTTAGAAGGATGAAGTCATATTCTCGCCAACTCAAAACTCAAAACTCTCCCCCTCTCCTTCTCTCCCACTCTCCGACGTTGAGGTCGAAAGCAGCAGGGTCTGCTAAAAATCAACTTGCAGAACTATTCAATGATATGGAAATAATAGGCTGCAACCAAAAAATTGATAGCTAACAGCAACAGAAACCAGCCTGCGCGAAAGGTGTAAGGGAATTTGCCCGTTTTCATCACGGACTCGGATTTTAATTGGTTCTTCGCTATCTCTGCCATAGGTAAAGCTCCTAATTCATAATGTCACTCTATTTACAAATAGCAGAGAGCGTCGCACTTATGCACAATCCTCTAGAGTTATTTTTTGTAACAACGAGTTTATACCGAGTTAAATAGAGATTAATTTCAATCGCTCTCTCCGGCGTGGTATGAACTGCGGACGAGAGGCCCCGATCGCACGCGCTCAAACCCCATCTCCCGGGCGATCGACCCGAAACGGTCAAATTCGGCCGGCGTCCAGTATTTGCGCACTGGGAGGTGATCTAGAGACGGTCTCATGTATTGACCGAGGGTGAGCCGATCGCACTTGGCATCCCGCAAATCGGCCATTGCTTCGACTATCTCGGCTTCGGTTTCTCCGTGCCCCAACATCAAACCGGATTTGGTGGCAATAGTTGGGTCATATTGCTTAACAATACGCAGAACGTCGATCGATCGATCGTACTTCGCCCCCCTCCGCACCTGCCCTTGCAACCGACGCACCGTCTCAATATTGTGGTTGTAACAAGCCGGTTTAGCCTCCACCACCGTCCGAATCCGCTGTCGCTGCAACTCATCGAGCCCTGAATTCTCCCCCTCTGAACTCCTCCCGATTCCCCCCCAAAAATCCGGCGTCAGCACCTCCACTTCAGTATGCGGGTTAAGAAGGCGGATTTGGGCGATCGTCCTGGCAAACCAACCCGCACCCCCATCCGGCAAATCGTCCCTAGCCACCGAAGTCAGCACCGCATAGCGCAAACCCAACAACTGCACAGCCTCGGCCACCTTTTGCGCTTCCTCCGGGTCTAGCGGCATCGGAGAATGACCTTTATCTACTTGACAAAAAGCACAAGCGCGGGTGCAAGTCGGCCCCATCAACAAAAAAGTCGCCGTTTTTTGGGCGTAGCACTCGCCCCGGTTGGGACATCTGCCCTCCTCGCAAATCGTGTGAATTTGCCGCTGTTTAATAATTTTTTGCACTTGCGAAAGTTCGCTAGCTTTGCCAACGGGCCTGCGCAACCACTGCGGCATCGCCTCGATTTCACCCCGCATTTGGGCGGCAACTGCTTTGACTGTAGGAGTTTGAGGAGTTTGGGGCGACATATAATTAAGTGGCGATCGAGTTAATGCCTTCGATCCTATCCGAAATCAAAGTCCCTGAACTTGTAGCAATCTCACCCTAAACCAGAATCGCGCCCAAGTGCAACAAAACTAAACTCGCCCAGAATTATGGGTAGAATTCTGTTAGGGATATACTGAAGGTTGCAAATCATCACTCATTCATTACTGAAGGAGTCAGTCGTGGCTGGTCAAAAAATCTTGGTAATCGATGACAGTAAAGTCATCCGCGTCCGAGTCCGAGAGATGTTGCCTCAGGGTAACTTTGAAGTTCTAGAAGCAAAAGACGGCGAAGAGGGACTCAAACTGATCCGTCAAGCCCGGCCAAATCTAATTATGTTAGATTTCCTACTGCCCAAAGTCAGCGGTTGGGAAGTGTATCAAAAAGTGCAAGCCCATCCTGAGCTTTCTAAGATACCTTTGGTGATCATGTCGGGCCGCGAAGAAGAGGTGATGGAAAAAATTCCGAAACCCTTTGAGAAGCATTTTTTTGCATTCATCGCCAAACCCTTTGAGAAGAAGCAGCTAACCGAGGCAATCAAATCGGCGATGGTACTGGCGAAAAAGAAACCGGTGCCGGAAGCCCCAGCAGCCGCCGCTGCTGCACCCACTTCTGGAGCGGGTGCCGCCGAAATTCAGGCGATGACTGTGAAAATGGCAAAAATGCAAGCGGAAATTGATGCACTCAAAAAACAAATGACTCAGGTGATTACCATCATCAAGCAGAAATTGAAATAATTTTGCTGTTTTTTGAAGACACTTATGTAGAAGGAAACTTCCACACCGTAAAACTTTCTCTTGAGTCTGAATGGCTGCGCTTTTATCCGCATTTTTTTGCCCAATTGTTTGAGCGAGTGCGATCGCCAACAGCCTGCAACTGGTTTCTCAAAATCCCAGTGAGAAAATCAATTAAAAGTTAAAAATAAAACAAGGGAGGAAATTAATTATTAATTAATATTAGGATTTTTAATTCCCGCTCGTTCCACACTCAATTATTAACTCCTCAGTCTCATTTTTTTGGTTAATGACTAACGACTATTCCGATTTTTTGCCTCAACTGCGTGCCTCAACAGAGCAATTATTGAAAAGATTAGACTGCTTCGATCAAGCGCAGGTATTAGCGATCGGAGATTTGACCTTGGACGAGTTTCTTACCGGACAAGTAGAGCGAATTTCCCGCGAAGCACCTGTGTTGATTTTGCGCTACGAAAATACTCAGCAAGTACCCGGAGGTGGCGCAAATGCTGTCTACAATTTAGCCAAACTGGGAGGCAAAGTAAAAGTTGCTGGTTTGGTGGGAAAAGACGACCAGGGAAAGGCTTTGTGCGGTATTTTTGAGGCGGCGGGAATTGATACGGCTGGGATTTTAATCGATTCGCAGCGTCCAACTGTCACAAAAACTCGCATTTCCGGGCACGCGCGGCAGTCGGTGACTCAGCAAATTGTCCGAGTCGATCGCAAATCGGACGAGTTGCCGGATTTAGATTTGCAGTTGCAACTGGCCGACTACATCCGGCAGCAAATACCGACAGTAGATGCAGTGGTTTGTTCCGACTACGGCGACGGAGTTTTGACAAATTTGGCGATCGAATCGGCAGTGATTCCCGGCAAAACAATTGTAGACGCTCAAACAAATTTGCAGCGATATTCTGGAGCAATGTTATTTACTCCGAACTTGCCAGAAGCGGAGCAAGCAGTGGGATATGCTATCAAAAACCCTCAAACTTTAATGCAAGCAGGACGCGATTTGTTGAACTTAACTCAAGCTCAAAAAATCCTGATTACTCGCGGCGAAGAAGGGATGACTTTGTTTGAAAGGGCGAACGGCGAAGAAATCAAAAATTCACCCCCTCCAACATCCATTTGTGAAAAGGGGGAATTTGCCATTCAAAGTTGGGACATTCCCCCTTTTAACAAGACTGATGTATTCGACGTAACCGGTGCTGGAGATACAGTTGTAGCAGCAATGACTTTAGCTTTGTGCGTCGGTGCATCCGGTTGGGAAGCGGCAGTTTTGGGCAATTTGGCGGCTAGTATTGTCGTGCGTCAATTCGGTACGGCGACAACAACGGTAGAGGAGATGAAAGAAGCTTTGCTATCGCTGATGAATCTGGAATAAAGCCAAAACATAAACCTGCTGGCGATCGCTCGAGCATCTATCAGCACTTGAGTTTTTAATCCTGTTTTACTTCAGGCAAATACCCTGGGATTGAGCTAATCTAGTTTATATATAAATTAGTTTAAAAACTTATGGCTGAGACTTCAGGCTATTACGTTCGCGCTGCGAAACTTGCAGAAGTCGAGACAAAGGGCAGTTTGTTAGTGAATTTGGAAAAACACGCGATCGCCCTTTTTTACTCCAACGATCGGGTATACGCGATCGACAACCGCTGTCCCCACATGGGTTTTCCCCTCAACGGCAGCACTTGCAAAGATGGCATAGTCACCTGTCCTTGGCACTACGCCCGCTTTGATGTCGCCAGCGGCGGTACTTTTGACTCTTGGGCCGACGACGTGCGATCGTTCCCAGCGGAAATTCGCGACGGGGAAGTTTGGGTAAATTTAGCACAACAGCTTGACCCTTACGCCCACCAGCGCCAGCGACTTCAAGATGGGTTAGAACAAGGAATTTCTCTAGTCATTGCCAAGTCAGTGATTGCCTTGCTAGATATGGGGGCAACGGCCAGCGAACCTTTCCAAATCGGATTAGAATTTGGCACCCGCTACAACAAATCGGGATGGGATACGGGTTTATCGATCCACACCTGCTTGATGAATATCCTGCCTTATCTAGATCCAGAAGACCGACCCCGTGCCCTCTATCAGGGACTTTCGGCAGTGGCCCGCGATAGTGCAGGCGCACCTCCTCACTTTGCGGTTCACCCCTTGCCTAATTCTGAGGTTGATGCAGAGACACTCAAAAGCTGGTTCCGGCAATTTATTGAAATCAGAGACAGTGAAGCGGCGGAACGATGTTTGTTGACAGCAGTACGCGCGCCTCTTGAACGAGAACAAATTGCTGATATGCTGTTTGCGGCCGCTACTGACCACCGCTACATTGATGTCGGTCACAGCCTCGACTTTATTAACAAGGCGTTAGAAGCGCTGGATGCAGTGAATTGGCAAGGGGCAGAAACTGTTTTCGCGAGTTTGGTGGGTGGTTTGGCGAATGCGGCGCGCATGGAAGAGTCGAGTTCTTGGCGCTACCCTGTGGATGTGGTGGCAATTTTAGAGTCAGCAATGGCGCAGTTGCCGGCAGCTTTAGAAATGGGCCGATCGCACCGGGGCAATTGGTTGGGAAGAGAACAGTTAATTCCGATTTTGTTGGGCGAAGATGTATTGGCGATCGTCGATGCACTTTTAACTGCCTTGAAAGAAGGTTGTAGCGAAGCAGAATTAGCGAGTGCAGTCACTTATGCTGCTGCCCTCCGCGTAGCCCGGTTTAATACGAATAACGACCACAGCGACTGGAATTCAGCGCACCATCCCTTTACCTTTGCGAATGCGGTGCATCAAGGATTGCGAAGATCGCCTTCAATAGAGTTGCTGCGGGGAGTTTTCGATGCAGCGATCGCCGTATATCTCAACCGTTTCTTAAATGTACCGCCTGCGCGACTTCCAGAACCAACAGATGTAGTTGAGAATCCAGAGGAATTGCTCAAACAACTGCCAGATTTGTTGGACAGACAGCAACAGGTGAATCCAGTCGGTAAATTAGTTGCAAAATACTTATATAGCGGCGGCAAATCGGAACGGTTGATGGCAGTTTTAGGAAAACTGATGCTGCGGGAAAATCGGGATTTCCACGTTATTCAGCAGGTAGAAGCGGCATTTCGCCAGTATGCTTTATTAGAGAATGCGGGCGATCGCATTGTGGTATTAGTGGCGGCGGCAAGGTATTTAGCCGCCCATGCCCCGACAGTGCGATCGCAAGCACAAACTTATCAAATGGCAGATGGATTGCACCGGGGCGATCGCTTATTTGAGGAGTCACCGGAAGTATAGCTTCTCGTCATCAGGCACTTCTTCGGTAAATAATTGCCCCGATCATTTCTTGGAAATTATCCCTTTGTCATCAATTTTCAAATCAGTCTTGGGAAAATCGCTTTTTGTCAAACGGTCAATCAACCCCACACTCCTAAAATCGTCATCAATAGATGGGATGCCTTGCCGATTAAGTTCCACTGGGATAATCTTACCCGAAACAAAATCCCCTTGCGGAGTCATTTTCACATCCAAAATTAGAGATTGACCGAGTGCTCCTGCTGTGGACAAAGTGCGATAACCCAAAAAATTTCCCAGCGAATAAGCAATCAATTTCCCTTTATAAAGCTCCATCGCTCGGGGAACGTGCGGGCCGTGTCCCAAAATCAAATCTGCTCCCGCATCAATCATCGTCCGCGAAAACAAAACCATATTTCCCCGGTTTTCTCCGTAAAATAATTCGTTTTTGTTTCTCACATTCAGAGCTCCCGTTCCTTCAGCTCCAGCATGAACTGATATCACTACAATATCAGCCTTTTCCTTCGCTTTTTTGACAATTTCTGCTCCCGCTTTCAGTTCCAGCAAGGAATTATGAACTTCGCCGTAGTTGCTGAATCCGATAAAGGCAAAATTCACGCCCTTGACATTTTGATAAACAATTTGATCTCTTTTGCCAACAGCTTTCATGCCGTTGCTGTCGATGTTCTTAATCGTGTCCTTAAATCCCTGCTCGTTAAAATCGTAAGAGTGATTGTTGGCAACATTCAAAATATCAAAACCAACATCTTTGAAAATTTTGGCATAACTCGGAGGCGTCCGAAAGGCAAACAGCATTCGTCCGCCGCCTGCTTTGGAACTGTAAGGATAATCGGTCATCGTGCTTTCAAAATTGCCAAACAGAATATCAGCTCCTTTGAGGTACGGTTTTACCGACTCCAATAAAAGCTCTTTTTTTGGCGGCAGTTTGTTGTACGGATAATTTGTGCCGGGGATCATGTCGCCAACTGCTTTGATGCTGACAGTTGCGGGCACAGCGGCAGGTTTTTTGGCAGCCGGGGAGGGCGATTTTGGAGCTGGAATGGGTTTGGCTGCGGTTGCAGGTGCCGGTGTCGAGCTCACTTTTTGTACCGCAGGGTTTGACGTTAGAGGGTTAATAGTAGCGGTGCTTGAGGATTTGTAAAGTTGAGAAGCCAGAACAAAGCCGGATATCGGCACGAGAATCAGACTCAGAACACCGACTGACAGCCCAGATTTTTTAGTTTTAGTGCGGGCTAACTCTGGCTGCGGTGATGGCTTTTGCTGCCTTTGGTTTGTGGGTTTTGGAGTTGGGATTTTCGGGGGTTGGGGCGGAGATTTTTCTGGTGTTTGAGTGGGCGCAGTTGTGGCATTTTGAGTTTTTTCTAGCTTTGGCAAAGCCACAGGAATTGGGGAAGCGGGTAAACTCGCGGCTACTGCTTCACTCGCAGCTAATGCTGCATTCACGGCAACTAATGCACTCACGGGTGCGGAAGTCAAGCGTTTTTTTAATTCTACCGTCTGAGTCCAACCCGGCAATTGCTGGCCGCCCCGCCGTCCGTAAACTGTCACTGAGTAAACGTTATTTGGTTGCAGCCGCTGCAACCCTTTGACTGCGACTCGGAGGCAGGCTTCTTCTGTTGGCAATTGTTCTGCTTCCAGCAGCAGGTGCAGGGTGCCATTTTCTCGGCTGGCTTTAGCCGTAACCCCAAAGCTTTCGAGTGCTTGGCCGATCAGAAATGCGATCGCCAGGGCATCGCCTTCTTTTGCTAAATTTAAAATATCTTGTTGGCTCACAAATGCCTCTACTCTCTCACACTAGAAATTTAGCTCGATCTTATATCAAATTTGGCGGCACAGGATTAAATACCGATTGATTTAGCTTAAGTAAGTGGGTACAAATAAACAAAACGTAGGGAGACGGCGCCTGCGTGAAACAGTTTACTCGCTCTCACTATAGCTCCTAACTAAACTGATCCCCAGTTCTACAAGATAGTATGATTTTTGGCGCTTGCTTGCTGAATGCAATATTTCCTAACGGTTATCTTAGTCGATCGCCCAAAAACTTCTATCCGCCATAATTCCCCCCCTTGAAATTAACATTGGTCAAATCAGCGCTCTCTTTTTTACAGCAGTTTCGATAAAAAACCCCGGTTTCTTCGATCGAGATTGCGTCCTGGAATGTACTGAAAATATTCGGTTTAGCAGCCAAGAATACACTCAAAAATGCAGTTTATTGTTTCCACTGCAAATACACCTTGTCCGACTTCCGTCCAGATTAAGACAAAAACGATCGACCCGCAGGCTCGGAAGCTTGTTAAACTCTTGGTCATGCCACGCTATCCGTCAGAAATCGACGGCGAGCAACAATTGCCCGCCTGCGCCCCGGAAGCCCCGCGGCGCTGCGCGTGCACTGCACGCAGCTAAGGCTCCGCTTGCTGAGGTGAGCTGCAATCAATTTTCTCGATGCCGCTGCTTTATTCGCGGTCGCCGATGTAGCTCGTCTCAAACTAATTAGTTAAATGACTTCCACGTCAATGACGCAATTGTGTTAATCAGATCTGGCTCGCTGCCCTCTCAAACCCGGGTTTTTGGCGAGTCTGGTGCTATTTGTGAGTTAGTTAAGCGCATAGCAGCTAGGATCGAGCTAACTCAAGGTTAAACTAAAGCTCGTCATGCGGCGTTGCCTCTCAAAACCGGATTGAGTCTTATGGCGCACTACCGCTCCTTTGTATGTTTGTTCACCTGCATTGCCTGTCTGGGCGCTGCGTTCAGTCCCAGTGCCGACGGAAGGCAACAGGTACTCAATGCCTCCTACCGGGCTGTTTCCCTAGAAATTGCTCAGGCGAACTCTCCCCCGGACGATCGCCAGGACTCCAACCCTCCTAAACCGTCTCCAGCTCCCGATAAAAACAAATCTAAGCCGTCCAAAACGTCTAAACCTAATTCAAAAATCCCCAAACCGATATCTAATTTGATTGTCATTTTGTCTCGCCAGCGGGGGTTGTTAATGTTGGGTTTGGCAGCAGTTGTCGTCACGGCAGCGGCAGTATTTATCATGCTCAAATTAGTTAGCAACGGCGAATCAAATCATTCAAGGCGAAGACGGGGGAGAGTCGATCGCCACAACCAAAGAAACTCCCAATTGACTAATCCCGATTCTCCTACAAACTCGCAGGAAATTGGACATCAAGAGGTTTCTTTTGGGGGACAAAAACCGCGGCCAGCTTTGCCCTACCATTTTGATTTGCCAAAAGACTACAATCTCGACAGCAGCGATCGGCCTTTACCGTTTATCCGGGAATTGGGGGAACAAGAATCCGAGGATGCAGTTGTCGAGGGCGATCGAATTAATTCCGACACCTCGCCCTTGGAGGCTCACAGCAACGGCTACAGCGACACAGGTTTCAACATTCCCGAAACAACTAATCGAGCCGATTCCCTAGCGAGTCGGAAGAAAGATATTTCCCTTCCAGAAACGGATGGTAGACCTAAAGTTGATATTATTGAAGCACTGATTGAAGATTTGCAGCACCTAAATCCGGCAAAAAGGCGCAAAGCAATTTGGGAACTCGGTCAGCAGGGAGATTCCAGAGCAGTTGAGCCGTTGCTCGATTTGCTAGCAAATTCTGACTCGAAGCAGTACAGTTTAATTTTGGCAAGTCTGTCGGAAATTGGCATTCGCACGCTCAAACCCATGAATAATGCCTGGTCAATTTCGCTGCAAAATGAAAACCCCGAAGTGCGTAAAAATGCAATTCGCGACTTGACGCGGATTTACGAATTGGTGAATCAAATCAGTCACTTGTTGCACCGTGCGACGGACGATCCAGATCCAGAAGTTCAGGAAACTGCTCGCTGGGCCATCAATCAGTTGAATCGCATCCGTCCGCGCTCTGGGAGAGATTGATAAATCTAGCAATTTTTAAGTAATTTGAGATTTGAGATTTGAGAGTGAAAAATTTAGAATTTAGATTATGTTAGAATTAGTCAAGGCTGACTAATGACTAATGACTAATGACTAATAACTCTTTAAAACTATTGTTCCTGTCAACTTCTGTAGGTAAACTCGGTTCCGGGTTGGGCGGCGGTGTCGAACTTACAGTCCTTAACATTGCTAAAGAATTGCAGCGCCGCGGTCATAAAATAGCAGTCGTAGCACCAGCAGGTTCAGTCTTAGAATCAATTCCAGTAATCGAAATAACAGGCGATTTGCAAGTAACCGCCCAAACACAAGATTACAATGCTGCTATTGTGATGCCGGCCGATGCTGTGCTTGCGAATATGTGGGAATATGCTCGCCAAGTTCAGGATGAATGGGATGTCATTGTTAACTTTGCCTACGATTGGCTGCCGTTTTATTTGACGCCATTTTTTAGGACTCCGATCGCCCATTTTATCAGCATGGGTTCCGTTTCTGAATCGCTCGATCGCATCGCCGGACTAACCGCCGCCCAATTTCCCGGTACGATCGGAGTTTACACCGTTTCCCAAGCCGAAACCTTTGCCTTTGCCAAGGAGTGTCAGTTGTTGGGAAGCGGCATAGATTTATCGCTATACGAATTTTGCAGCCAACCGGAACCCAAATTAGCTTGGCTTGGTCGCATCGCCCCGGAAAAAGGCTTAGAAGATGCAGTAGCGGCAGCGAAAATTACAGGCATTCCCCTAAAAATTATGGGCAAAATGCAAGATGAGGATTATTGGGAAAAAATTTGTGCAGATTACCCGGATGCTCCGGTAGAATATTTAGGGTTTCTGACAACAACCCAAATGCAAGAGCAAGTCCGGCAGTGCCGAGCATTGTTGATGACGCCGCGTTGGGTGGAAGCTTTCGGAAATGTCGCGATCGAGGCTTTAGCGTGCGGTGTGCCTGTGATTGCTTACCAGCGCGGGGGGCCCGCCGAAATTGTTCGAGACGGACTGACGGGCTTTTTAGTGGAGCCTGATAGTGTAAATGGCTTGGTAGGTGCGATCGCCCGCTTAGACCAAATTGACCGCAGCGCTTGCCGGCGACAAGCAGAGGTAGAATATTCTTTGGGAGCTTTGGGCGATCGTTTTGAACACTGGTTCAAATCTATTCTAAAATTGAGTTAAATAAACTCTTAATCGATCACAAAAAAAGAAAACAGAAAAAACTATGGCAACCGAACGTTTAGTGCTTTTATCCAGTAGAGAAATCGAAAAAATGCGCCAAGCCGGCCGTTTAGCTGCCGAACTTCTCCTACACCTAGAACCAATGGTTAAACCAGGTGTCAGCACTCTCGAAATTAACGACGAAGCCGAACGCTGGACTTTGGCACACGGAGCAAAAAGCGCTCCGCTAGGCTATAAAGGATTTCCAAAATCTCTGTGTGCTAGCGTCAATGAAGTAGTCTGTCACGGCATCCCCAATGCTAAACAAATTCTGAGAGAAGGTGACATTATTAATATTGATGTAACGCCTTTAGTTGACGGCTATCACGGCGATACTTCCAAGACTTTTTTTGTCGGAAAACCTTCACCGATAGCGAAAAAGTTAGTTGAAGTAACCGAGGAATGTTTAAGAAGAGGAATTGCGGAAGTTAAACCGGGTGCTCGTACCGGGGACATCGGTGCAGCGATTCAAGAATATGCTGAAGCACAGGGTTTTTCGGTAGTGCGAAATTTTGCCGGACACGGCGTTCACCGCGTTTTTCACACCGAACCGGAAATTCTGCACTACGGTAAGCGGGGCACGGGAAAGAAGCTCAGACAAGGCATGGTTTTTACGATCGAGCCGATGATTAATGAGGGTACTTGGGAAGTGGAAATTTTGGGCGACGGTTGGACTGCGATCACGCAAGATGGAAAGCTTTCGGCTCAATTCGAGCACACTCTGGCTGTTACTGATTCTGGGGTGGAAATTCTAACTTTGCCTTAGCAATCATTAACAAACAATCTGAAAAACTCACTCCTAAATCAATAATTAACCCTATCCCGTAGGGGCGGGTTTCACCGACAATATCTAACGATTATCAACAATCTAGATAAACCCGCCCCGCCACAACCGATAACCCATATCAACCTGAAATTTGCATCGAATCCGAAAATGTAGGTTTATATTTATGGGTGGGTGGGGGCGGGTTTGCGAGATTGTCTGTTTCAGTCAGAAATTGTCTGTAAAACCCGCCTCTACGGAATTATGATCGATTCACAAAATACCATATAACTAATAACTAATAACTAATAACTAATAACTAATAACTAATGACTAACATAAAATTTCTGCAACCAGGAGATTTGCTCAAAGTAATTGCCCCTAGTGGCACTCTGCGAGAATCAACCAACTTTGAAAAGGGTGTAGAAATTTGGAAATCCCGCGGCTATCGAGTTGAATTAACAGCGGGTTTTGACGATCGCTGGGGCTATTTGGCCGGTTCCGATGAAAACCGCGTCCGACAGCTAGCAGATGCCCTCAATGACCCGGATTGTCGCGGTATTCTGTGTGCTCGTGGCGGTTTCGGCAGCACTCGACTTTTGGAAAAAGGAAATGTGGGAAAGGCGGAAAACTCCCAATTTCCAACTCCCGATTCCCATTCGCCGAAATGGTTGATCGGCTTTTCCGACATTACTGCTTTGCTGTGGAATCACGACAAATTGGGTATTTGGGGCGTTCACGGGCCGATGCTGACAACTTTGGCTGCTGAACCGGATTGGTCTGTCGATCGACTTTTTGACTGCATCGAAGGTCGTCCCTTACAATCTTTGCAAGGTAAAGGATGGGGCAGCGGAAAAGCCACGGGACGGCTGTTTCCGGCGAATCTGACGGTGGCTTCTCATTTGCTCGGAACCCCGTATCAACCGGATTTGACCGGGGTTATTCTCGCATTTGAGGATGTTTCCGAGGCTCCTTACAGGGTCGATCGAATGCTGACTTTGTGGCGGATGGCGGGGGCTTTCGCAGGCGTGCGGGGCATTGCTTTGGGGCGCTTCAGTCGGTGCGAGATTGACCCGAGTATTCCCAGTTTTAGCATTGAAGAGGTTTTGCGCGATCGGCTGGGGGACTTGAATATTCCCATTGTCTCGGATTTGCCCTTCGGCCACGAGGGGGTTAACGCTGCTTTACCGATGGGAATTAGGGCTTGTCTCGACGCTGAATCGGGATTGCTGATTTGCGGCGATAAATCGCAACTTTAGGTTAAGGATCGACGTCTATAAATTTAACATGAGATTTTGCACCAGCTAAACAGCCCTGGGGTTGGGTGAGGTTGACACGGTTGGCAGAAATTACATTTAAAATGGATTGTGTATGCAAATGTCGGCGCCAAGAAAGCACAAAGATTTTAAAATTTTCCAGAGGTTGATATGAGAACGCACAACTTGTTAAAAAGTATTGCTGCCACTGTGCTAGTTGCAGGATTGGCACTCACGGGCATTTCGTCTAGTGCAGTTGGCGAACAGATACAGAATAACGATCGCATAGATGGAGTAATTCGCCGCACTTCCCCGATTTACCGTTTCCGGAATATGTGGGTTCCGGGTTCTCCGACGGAAGAATTGCGCGGCCAGGAATACACGTTCAGCGCTCGCGAAGGCGATAACATTGAAGTGTTTTTAAACACAGATAGAAGTCGCGGTTTTACTCCCGTGATGGTACTGTTTTACGAGAACAACAAACAAGTTGCTTTTACGCAAGACCGTTCTTTTAATTATCAAATTCCCCGTGGTGGCGAGTACAAACTTTTAGTATTAGCAAAAGATGCTGCCAGAGGCGGTAGCTACACCCTAGAAGTTGCGGGAATTGATGGGGGCGACAGACGATCTCGCAATTCGCGGGACGATTGGTACACCGGGCGAGATAACGACCGATATGACAGTAGATCTGACAGAGCACAGCTTCTGCAAGATGATTTTGGCTTGCGGTCTGTTGATTGTCGCGAGAGACGTTCTGTGGTGAGAGTAAGGTTTGACGATAATAATCAAAACTCGACTTACTGCGCTGTCCCGACTAGAAACTTTCCGGCGGGAGATTATTACTACAATTCGCGGACTAGAGATTTAGATTCGGCGAGGGTGGATGATAATAGGAGGTTCGATGAGGGCCGCGATCAATGTCGCGTATCCGTAGGCGGAGTGTGCGTAACGAGGTAAGTAGATCAAACTGTAGCGCGGGATCGGAAACCGGGTTTCTTCGTAGAAACCCGGTTTCTTTGCGTATACACAGGATTTATACCAGGCCTTTATATACAGTCGATCTCTGACCGAAAGCATCCAGGATACAAGCCCCCGGATTCATCCGTCCAGAAATAAAAAACCTGTATCCGATAAAGGAGCCCCCGAATTTATCCGTGGGGTCAATGCTTCAATTCTTTAATCTAAAATCTAAAATCTAAAATCGATTGGCCCTCGCCTCACTTTCTTTGGCCATGACAAAATACACATTTGTACACACAAGATTTTGTCGAAAAGGACGATCACACAGTGGTAAGCTACCAAAGGCATTGAAATATCTAAGGTAGAGAAAAGTTAAAATGTCGGCATTAAATGAAGTTCCCTTGTTGTTGCGGGCTGCCCGTGGCGAAACCCTAGACCGCCCGCCCGTATGGATGATGCGCCAAGCCGGCCGCTACATGAAGGCTTATCGAGATTTGCGAGAAAAGTATCCCTCGTTTCGCGAACGTTCCGAAATTCCCGAAGTTGCGATCGAAGTTTCCCTTCAGCCGTGGCGTGCGTTTCAACCCGACGGCGTAATTCTGTTTTCCGATATTGTCACCCCCATGCCGGGTTTGGGCATCGACATGGACATCGCCGAAGGCAAAGGGCCGATTATCCACGCACCCATCCGCACTCAGCAGCAAATCGACAACCTGCAACCGCTGAACCCGGAAGAAAGCTTGCCGTTTATCAAAACCATCCTGAAATCCCTGCGCGAGGAAGTCGGCAACAAATCCACCGTGCTCGGCTTTGTGGGCGCGCCGTGGACGCTGGCGGCTTATGCTGTTGAGGGCAAAGGTTCTAAGGATTATGCCATCATCAAAAACATGGCATTTTCCGATCCAACTTTACTGCATCAGTTGCTGTCGAAATTCGCAGATGCGATCGCCGTTTACGTGCGCTATCAAATCGACTGCGGCGCGCAAGTAGTGCAAATGTTCGACTCCTGGGCCGGCCAACTGTCCCCGCAAGACTACGACACTTTCGCTCTACCTTACCAGAAACAAGTATTCGAGCAAGTCAAAAAAACCCATCCCGACACCCCGCTAATTCTGTTAGTCACGGGAAGTGCCGGCATCCTCGAACGCATGGCCACATCCGGCGCGGATATCGTCAGCGTCGATTGGACTGTTGACATGGCCGACGCGCGCCGACGTTTGGGCCCGAATATGAACGTTCAAGGAAATCTCGATCCGGGCGTGTTGTTTGGCTCTCAACCGTTTATTCGCGATCGAATTCTTGATACAATTCGCAAAGCCGGTCATCGCGGACACATCCTCAATTTGGGACACGGCGTATTACCGGGAACTCCCGAAGATAACGTGCGTTTTTTCTTTGAAACTGCAAAACAAGCCGACAAATTGCTTGCAGTTGCTGCTTGATTTGATTTGGATTTTAAAATCCGATCAAATCCGGTTAATTGCACCTGATATTTGTAGGGACACGGCAATGCCGTTTCCCTACAGTGAAAAAAGGAAACGGCAATGCCGTTTCCCTACCGTAGAAAAAGCGTCAAATCCTCCCTCTTCCCCTGCGGCAAAATGAACTCCAAAAAAATTTTTGTGACGGGTGCAAGTGGCTGTATCGGTCACTACATGGCCGAAACTTTGATTCAAGAGACAAACCACGAACTTTACTTATTAGTTCGCAACCCCGAAAAATTAAAATTTGACTGGAAAGCCCGCCCCGGCATCCATATATTACAAGGCGATATGCGAGATATCGATCGACACGCCGAACTTCTGCAAACAATTAATGTCGCAATTTTAGCTGCCACTGCTTGGGGAGGAACTCAAGAAGTGTTTGACGTTAACGTAACCAAAACTCTCCGGCTAATTCAACTACTGTCGCCACAGACTTGCCAACAAGTAATTTATTTTTCAACAGCCAGTATTCTCGGTCGAGACAACAATTTGCTGAAAGAGGCCGGGGAACTGGGGACAGATTATATTAGCTCAAAATACAACTGCATGGTGCATTTGTCAGCTTTGAAAAATTTGCCTCCAATTACGGCACTTTACCCGACATTAGTATTGGGAGGAGACGCAGAAAAACCAGTTTCTCACTTGTCATCTGGCCTGCCACTTGTCGCAAAATGGATTGGTTTGATTCGCTGGTTTAAGGCAGATGGCAGTTTTCACTTCATCCACGGCGCAGATATTGCCAAAGTAGTTAATTATTTAGTAGAACATCCGCCTGCTTCCGAGGAACCGCGACATTTTGTGCTAGGAAATCCGGCAATTACAGCTAACGAAGTGGTAGAACAAGCTTGCCAGTATTTGAATAAAAAAATATTTTTTCGGATTACTCTTTCAGCTTGGCTAGCCAATTTCTTTATTTGGCTGTTCCGAATTCAGGTGGCTGCTTGGGATAGATTTTGCATCAGCTACCGCCATTTTACCTATCAAAATATTGTGAATCCCGAAAGCATAGGAATGCCGAGTTACTGCGGCACAGTGGCCGATATGTTAAGAACTAGCGGGATTCCCGGCAAAGATTCAAATTAGGGGAGAAGGAAGAGGGAAGAGGGAAGAAGGAAGAGGGAAGAGGGAAGAGGGAATGTGCACCTTACGAAATATATGTAGGGTGCGCCGAGGTGTATTTTACGAATAATGTAAGTTTTTCAAATTCTTTTTTGCCTTAGTCCCATGCTTTTTAAATGCGATTATCGTCAATTAAGGGTCAAATACGATAAGATATCAGCATTTGCCAACTTTAACAGGGAACTGCAAGCTAAAAATTGCGCTGACGATCTTTGTCTTAGGGGGTTTCACCCCTCGCCAGATATTCGATCGAGTGCAAGATCGTAATTTTAGCCTTAACATTAAGTCTTGAGAGTCGATCGAACTCTCAAACACGCCAGCCCGATCGCAAGTTGTTTACTGATGTGAGGTTTAACATATAATGCGAGTTCTCCTAGTTTATCCCCTGTTTCCGAAAACATTTTGGTCTTACGAGAAAATCCTAGAATTAGTCGATCGTAAAGTTCTGCTGCCACCGCTGGGTTTGGTAACGGTAGCAGCTATTTTACCCCAAGAATGGGAATTTAAGTTAGTCGATCGCAACATCAGACAAATCACCGAAGCAGAATGGGAATGGGCAGAGCTCGTTATTCTGTCCGCAATGATTGTCCAAAAAGAAGATTTGCTAGACATAATTCGTGAAGCAAAACGGCGCGGTAAATCCGTAGCTTGCGGCGGCCCCTACCCCACTTCCGTACCCGAAGAACCTCAAGCAGCGGGCATAGATTACCTGATTCTCGACGAAGGCGAAATCACCTTGCCGATGTTCGTCGAAGCAATACAACGGGGCGAAAAAAGCGGAATTTATCGATCGGACGGCGTAAAACCCGATGTTACCACAACCCCCGTTCCCCGCTTCGACTTGCTGGAATTAGACGCCTACGATTCGATGTCGATTCAATTTTCCCGAGGCTGTCCCTTCCAGTGCGAATTCTGCGATATCATCGTCCTCTACGGCCGCAAACCCCGCACCAAAAACCCCCAACAATTGATAGCAGAATTAGACTATCTCTACAACTTGGGCTGGCGGCGCGGCGTGTTCATGGTAGACGACAACTTTATCGGCAACAAACGCAGCGTCAAACTGTTGCTAAAAGACTTAAAAGTTTGGCAAGAAGAACACAAATTCCCCTTTACTTTCAACACAGAAGCATCCATCGATTTAGCCCAAGACCAAGAATTGATGGAGATGATGGTAGCTTGCAATTTCAATGCAGTGTTTCTCGGGATTGAAACCCCTGATGAAGAAAGCCTGCAAATGACCAAGAAATTCCAAAATACCCGCAATTCCCTGATCGAATCAGTAGAGTTAATTGCGAAAACTGGTTTGCGAGTAATGGCCGGATTCATCATCGGATTCGACGGCGAAAAACCCGGTGCCGGTCAGCGGATTGTCCAGTTTGCCGAAGCAGCAGCTATTCCGAGCACAACCTTTGGAATGCTGCAAGCTTTGCCGCACACTGCATTGTCCCACAGGCTAGCAAAAGAAGGGCGGTTGCGCGACAAATCTGGCAACCTCAATCAGACTACTTTAATGAACTTTATCCCGACGCGGCCTCTCGAAGATATTGCCCGCGAATATGTCGAGGCATTCTGCGAAGTGTACGATGCTGAGAAATATTTAGACCGGACTTATCGCCATTTCTTAATGTTAGGTGCACCTACAGCAAAGATACCTGCGAGAGTTCCCAGTTGGATAGACTTGCGAGCACTGCTAACTGTGGTGTGGCGGCAGGGAGTCAAGCGTAGCACTCGCTGGAAGTTTTGGCATCATTTGTTCAGCATTCTCAAGCGCAATCCTGCGGTTTGGGATCATTATTTGACTGTGTGTGCTCACAACGAGCATTTTCTGGAATACCGCCAGATTGTGCGGGATGAAATTGAAGCTCAATTGGCTGACTTTTTGGCTAATGAGTCTCAAACGGTATATCAAGAACCTGTTGCTGTTGAGGAAAAGCAAGTGCAAGCGGTTTAGGGTTCGAGAATTCAACCGCATATGAACACAGGTAAACGCAGATGAATGTAAGATTGTCTGCGTTTATTTTATTTTTAATCTCGTTTCCAGGTTCTGGCTGGAAATGTCATATCCTGCGACTCTACCGCCTCTTGAGAGCAGGCGAGAGAGCCTCCCGAGGGATTTCCAGTTTCTCACTGAAAACGTGAAATACTACTATTGGCGGCAGCAGTTATTTCGGCAGATAGAGGCGCGATCGCCCGCAAATATGAAAATCTAATCACAAGCTCAAAAATAAAAAAATCTCGATCGCCCTCAACCCGCCATGTTAGGAACAAATCAACTCAGAACAGCCGCTCTCTTAGGACTCCTAAGCGGCCTTCTCGTTTTAGGAAGTTATTATTTAATCGGCAACGAGCAAGGACTTTACATCGGTTTAGCGCTAGCCGCCTTCTCAAGTTTTAGCTCTTGGTACTATTCCGACACGGCCGCATTAATGGCTTACCGCGCTCAGCCGATAGCCCGCAGCGAAGCACCAGAAATCTACGATATGGTAGCATCGCTGAGCGAAAAAGCCCAAATTCCGGTGCCGAAAATATTTCTAGTTCCCACTCAATCTCCGAACGCATTCGCCACAGGAAGAGACCCGGAACACGCGACAATAGCAGTTACTGAAGGCATCATCAATCTGCTTTCCCGCGAAGAATTGGAAGGCGTTTTAGCGCACGAACTCACGCACATCCGCAACCGCGACACACTCACTCAAGCAGTTGCAGGGACAATTGCCGGCGCGATTACATTTGTCGGGCGAATTCTGACTTTTGGAGCGCTTTACGGCCCGGTGACGCGGGATAGCAGACAAGGCCCGAATCCGTTTGGTTTGCTGTTTTTAATCATTTTAGCACCGCTATCAGCAACTGTAATTCAATTGGCGATTTCTCGGACGAGGGAATTTGCAGCAGATAGCGGTGCGGTGGAAATTACCAATAACCCGATCGGTTTAGCAAACGCGCTGCAAAAACTGGAGAAAATCGGTCGTGAAATTCCGATGCACGGCAATCCTGCGATGTCGCCGCTGCTGATTGTGAATCCTTTTTCGACTAAAGGTTTGCAATCACTTTTCCGCACTCACCCGCCGACAGAGGAGCGCATTCAACGCCTTTTGGAAATCGCGCAGCAGCAGCAAGGTACTCCAGTTATGGCCTACGTGCCCGGAATTTGATCGATCGAAAATGCAGCAACAATATTTAGAAACCCGGTGTTTTGAACAGCCGGGTTTCTGTATGTTTGTAATGGTAACTGTAGGGAGCGACTAATTAGATAGGTAGGGGCGATCGCTAGTATAAAACTTTTGCCTTCTTCATAACCAAACTCGCTGAATTGGATAAGCATCAAAAGCCTCATCGCGACTAATCAAAACCAGCGAATGATTCAGGGTCTGTGCTACCAGAATGCGATCGAAGGGATCTCGATGATGCAGAGGAAGACCTGCGTAAATCTCAGTGTCTTCAAGTGTAATTGGTAGAATTTGAGCGTTAATGTATTGCAATTCTTTCGGCAGGTCTTCAAATGGTCGATTCAGTTGAAGCTTACCGACATTAATTTTAATAGAGATTTCCCACAGACTGGCAATACTAAAATATAAACCTGTTTTAGTATCGATCGCTTCTTTTGCTTTACTACCTAGATTGGAATCGCCAAGCAAATACCACAGAAAGGCATGAGTATCTAAAAGGGATTCCATGTTACATATATTCCTTTAAATCTTCCAGTGGTTCATCGAAATCATCAGACATAACGATCTGACCGGCCCAACTACCATAACCATGAGGTTGTTCAATTTGTTCGGGAGATGATTGTGTTTTGGCGTGTTTTTCAAGTAGATATTTTGCATAATGCAATATCTCTTGTTTGAGAGATTCTGGCATCTTGACGACAGTTTGAAAAATCTGTAGCTCGATAGTCATGATTTCTGTACAATTTTTACTATGTCATATTCACCAATTATACTGTAATGGCAGTCAGAAGGTGTTTGGTGCGAAGGGAGAACGCCCTGTGATTGCTCTCCCTTAATACGATTACTTGCGATCGCACAAACGCGGGTTTGTCTGTTTGCCCTTGTCTGTTTCAGTCGGCTCATCTTTCTGCAAGGCTGTCAGGATTTGAAAGCACAGCTTGAGCAGAAACAGTAACCCGCCTGCTGTTGGATCGCACAAAGTCGCAAAGCCAACCACCGCAAACTCGATTACTTGGAGCCATTTCTTTTTGTTGGAAAGTTTCATCCGGAGTAGTTTGAAATCGACTCTTACATCATTTCAAAAATGCTCTCAAGCATGGTCAGAGTAAGTGTTTGGCTATTTGTCAGACAAGTCAGACTTGTCAGACTTGTCAGATTTGCCATAATTGAGAGGATAAACTTCTAGGTTTGTTAATGGCACGGCGAACACTCCAAGCTTCTACACAAGGTATTAAAGACATCCGAAAAGCCTTGAAACGAAAACAAGGAGGACAAACTTACCTGGCTGGTGCGGTGGGTTGTTCTCGACAAACCATCTGGAGTTTGCTGCAAGGCAACCCAATTGATTGCGATGTTTTCATGAATGTATGCACACAGGTAGGGCTCAAGTGGGAAGACATTGCTGAACCAGAAGCAGCAGAACCATTGCAAAACAAAGACTCTAATCTCGATGCGTTAGTTCAGCAGGTACGATCGCGCCTCCATGATGACATCCAAGGCTTACATGGCACGATGCCACTTTGGGTTGTCGATTGTCCGGTGCCCTTGGGCGATTTGTTTGTGGATGTCTATATTCTGGAGAAACTCAGCAGTAGTCGTATGTCTGAACTCGATGACTTGTGGCAGGATTTCAGCAAAAATCCCAGCTATCGCAGTTTTGATCGCATTGGCTTGGGCAGGGAACAGGAACGAAAGTCAGGCTTAGAGGTGGTGGCGAAGAATACAAACCTGATGGTGGTGGGCAAACCGGGTTCGGGAAAAACCACCTATTTGCAACGAGTGGTGACGGAGTGCAATGCAGGAAAATTACAAGCGCACCGGATTCCGGTTTTGATTAGGCTGCGGGATTTTGTGAAGGAGGGACGTTTTGTGAAGGATGGAGGTGAGGTAGCCTATCCCCTAAAGCCTTATTTAGAGAAATATTGGCAATTATCAGATGCAGAAAGCCTACTCAAGCAAGGTCGGGTGCTGGTTCTGTTGGATGGCTTAGATGAGGTGACCGGGGAGGATGGAAAGAATATCACCGACGAAATTAAGAAGTTTGCTCGTGACTATCCGCAGGTGCAAATAATTGTGACGTGTCGAACGCAGAGTTTTACGGGCGAAATGGACTGGAAATCTCTAAGCTTTCAGTTTGTGGAGGTAGCGGATTTTAATCAGTCGCAAGTGGAAGAGTTTTCAGAACATTGGTTTAAGGCAGTGAGAGGGGATGAGTCGGCGGGACTGACGAAGGCACAGGAGTTTCTGGAGCTGCTTTTTAGAGAAGAGAATAAGCCGATTCTGCAGTTGGCGATTACGCCGATTTTGCTGAGTTTAACCTGTGTTGTATATCACCATAATGGGAAGTTTTACTCGAAGCGATCGATGCTTTATAAAAAGGGCTTGGAGTTGCTACTGGAGAAGTGGGACAAGTCGCGGGAGATTAAGCGAGATGAGATTTATCGAGATTTGTCAGTGCAGCGAAAGTTGGAGTTACTGAGTTATCTAGCGGTGAAGAAGTTTGAGCAGACGCAGTATGTGTTGTTTGAGCAGACGGAGATTGAAGGATACAGCACTTCCGGATGTTATGAGGTACAATAGAATCGACTAAAAATAATATTATACCAATGAAAGCATACTCAGT
>NZ_JAUBQD010000133.1:0-3901 GCF_036701085.1 Microcoleus sp. Pol7_A1 | reverse complement strand
CTCACAGTCAATATCAGCGATAACGATAACTTAGGCGATGTCACAACCTTGTCCCAAAAGTCAGTAATCGGTTTGACCGATAAGGACGATCGCCTCACAGGATCGGCATTGAATGACATTATCCACGCCCGCCCCGGCAATGACTATCTTCATGGCAAAGCAGGAGATGACTTGCTTTACGGACAAAAAGGGGATGACGGTATTAGCGGCGGTGATGGCAATGACATTATTTTTGGCGGTAAGGGGATTGACTTCATTAGTGGCGATCGCGGCATTGACTTGATTTACTCAGGTAAGGAAAACGATCGCATTTACAGCGGCGATGGCGACGATATAGTGTTTGGCGACGGGGGCAATGACTACTTATTTGGAGAAATTGGTGCCGACACTCTCACAGGCGGATTGGGTTTTGATGTGTTTGCCCTCGCGATCGATACTGGTGGAACAGATGCTTCCGCTGCTGATGTAATTGCTGATTTTACCCTAAATCAAGACAAAATTGATTTAATTAGCCCCCTTTCTTTTAGCCAGTTAAATATTTTTCAAAGAACCGGCGCTTTTGTTCGCGATACTATAATTCAGTATCAGGTAACAGGCGAATATTTAGCTGTCTTGAAGGGAGTCACTGCCAGCAGTATAGTTCCGCTAGTAACTTTCGTGGTGTAGCTTTCGGGGATGCCGATATATTTTGCATCCCACCAGTAATCTAGCGATAAAAGCTACCAGGCAAATTGTGCCGCCCAACGGGCGTGAGTGCCTAAGTGTTGGGGATGATTGAAGTTTAGTTAGCTTGGGGAAGAGAAAAAGGTTACAAATGATATGAAATGAAGCCGGGAGCAATAAAATAGTAATTGGAGTTTTCTGGTAAGGAGAGCGAGTGATAATATAGAAAACTTGACAATAAAAATGACTGTCAGGAAAGACAGGACTTACGAACTGGCACATGGCAGTGCGTTCGCCTCAGCCCACTCAGGAGTGTATTCACACCTGAAACCCCATTGTAGACGTTTTTAATTAGCAATAAATATTTTTATTGCCGATCACATATTTAAAAATTAAGACATTGCCAATGATAGAGCAAAAACTTGTTTCAACTCTAGTTTGTATTGACTTAAATGTTGAAAATTATCAGAGTTTAATTAGTGGCGTTTCTCCAAATGCTCAAGTAATTATCCTAGATGAAACGCGGGATGGAATTGAGCAAATCACCGAAAGGCTAACAATTGAACAAAATATAGAAGCAATCCACATCATCTCTCACGGCAGTCCAGGTGCAGTACAACTCGGTGCAAATACACTCAACAACAGCAACATAGAAAGTTTCGGCCCTCTACTCAAACAGTGGCGCAAAGCACTAATTCCTGGTGCCGATATTATTTTCTACGGATGTAACATAGCAGCCGGAGACACAGGCCACCAATTCCTCGCTCAACTGCACCAACTCACAGGCGCAAACATCGCCGCCAACACCAATACCACAGGCAACAGCGAACGAGGAGGCACCTGGGACATCCCCCAACTCATCCCCCCATCCCCTCAAAAGCCAAAACTGGCCCTCACAGAAACCACCCTCAAAACTTACAGGGGCGTACTAGGCTTGGCCACCAAAGTTGACTTCCCAACTGGCAGTGGCCCCAGATGGGTCAGCATCGGCGACATCAACGGCGACGGCAAACCTGATTTAGCAACGGCGAACTATTACAGCGACAGCACCTCCATCCTGCTCAACACCACCGCCACAGGAGCCACCACCCCCACTTTTGCCCCCCAAGTCGCCTTCCCTACTGGCGATGGGCCCTCCTGCGTCAGCATTGGCGACCTCAACGGCGACGGCAAACCGGATTTAGCTGTGGCGAACCAACTCAGCAACGATGTCTCCATCCTGCTCAACACCACCGCCACCGGAGCTACCACCCCCACTTTCGCTCCCTTCGTCACCTTCGCTACTGGCAATCGCCTCATCTCCGTCAAAATCGGCGACATCAACGGCGACGGGAAACCTGACTTAGCTGTGACCAGCTTCTTGAGCAACACCGCCTCCATCCTGCTCAACACCACCGCCACAGGAGCCACCACCCCCACTTTCGCCACCCAAGTTGACTTTCCTACTGCCAATAACCCCTTTGATGTCAGCATCGGCGACATCAACGGCGACGACCTCCCTGACTTAGCTGTGGCGAACATCAACGGCGACAGCGCCTCCATCCTGCTCAACACCACTGCCACAGGAGCTACCACCCCCACTTTCGCCCCCCAAATTAGCTTCAGTAGTGGCGATGGCGCCTTCAGGGTCAGCATCGGCGACATCAACGGCGACAGTTTACCTGACTTAGCTGTGGCGAACAGGGTCAGCGGCAACGCCTCCATCCTGCTCAACACCACCGTCCCCTTCGCTACCACCCCCACTTTTGCCACCAAAGTTGACTTCGCTACTGGCACTGACCCCAACTCCGTCAGCATCGGCGACATCAACGGTGACGGGAAACCTGATTTAGCTGTGGCGAACGGGGCCAGCAACACCCTCTCCATCCTGCTCAACACCACCGCCACCGGAGCCAACACTCCCACTTTCGCCACCCAAGTAGGCTTGGCTACTGGCCCTGACCCCTCCTCCGTCAGCATCGGCGACATCAACGGCGACGGGAAACCTGACTTAGCTGTGGCGACCAACGACACCAACATCGCCTCCATCCTGCTCAACACCACCCCCAAAGTTACTGCTGTCACGGCCACCACCGCTGACGGCAGCTACAAAGCAGGTGATACCATCGCCATCACCATCACCTTCGATGCTGCTGTCAACGTAGATACCACAGTTGGCACACCTCAACTGCAACTAGAAACAGGCACAACTGACCGCTTTGCAATCTATACCAGCGGTAGCGGCGGTACTGTACTCACCTTCAACTATGTAGTGCAAGCAGGAGACACCTCGGGTGACTTAGAATACCTCGCCACCACCGCCCTCACCCTCAACGGCGGCACAATTAAAGAAACTGTTGGTACAGCCTTTGACGCTTTCTTAACCCTCCCCACTACCGCCTCAGTCAACTCCCTCGGCGGTAGCAAAGCCATAGTTATTGATACTACTGCACCAACAGTTGCCAGCGTCACCTCTACCACCACTGACGGCAGTTACAACACAACTGGCAACATCAACGTCACCGTCAACTTCAGCGAAGCCGTTACTTTAGCAGGCGGTAATATGAGTGTCGCCTTAAACACAGGCGGCACTGTTACTATTGCACCTTTTAGCGGCACATCTGCTGGCGGCATTTATACTCCAGCAACCGGACAAAATAGTATTGATCTCAACTCAACAGGCATAACTTTAACAGTCGGTGCCACCTTAAAGGATGCTGCTGGAAATGATGCAACCTTGACTATCCCTGCGGGACAATCTTTAACGGATAGCAGAGCCATAATTGTAGACACCATTGTACCCACAGTTGCCTTAACATCCGCATCAGCAACAACAGTCAACTCACCATTTAGCGTCACAGCAACATTCAGTGAAAATGTCGCTGGGTTTGATAATACTGATATCACCGTCGCCAATGCGACTGTCGGTAAATTTGTCACACTTGATGCCAAAACCTACACCTTTGATATCACTCCCACCGCTGATGGTAATGTCACAGTTGATGTATTTGCGGCTAAAGCTACGGATACTGCGAGTAATAACAATACCGCTGCTACTCAACTTGTTCGTACTGCTGATATTACACCGCCAACAGTTGCCTTAACATCCGCATCACCGACAACAATAAATGCACCATTTTTAGTCACAGCAACTTTCAGTGAAAATGTGACAGGATTTAGTACGAGTGGCATTAATGTTACTAACGGTACGGTTAGCAGTTTTACAGGTAGCGGCACGACTTATAATTTTACAGTCACA
>NZ_JAUBQD010000018.1:0-109354 GCF_036701085.1 Microcoleus sp. Pol7_A1 | reverse complement strand
TCAGATAGCACTCAGTTTTTTCGCTTCTGTGCTTTATTGCGTAAGCATCCCTATTTAAAAACTGTCCGGAGTATTGTTATCGAAGTATTTAGTTTACGAACCAAATCAAGAGGCGATTCTCCAATGGATAACTCACTAAGCTATGCAGACATCCTCAAAAAAACCCTGCAAGAAGCAACTCGCGCCCAACCCCGTTTACAGGCGATCCAGCTTTACCCCGTCTGTGATGTCGATTCGGGTCACTTTCTGATTCTGGCTACAGGCTGGGATAAACAGCGCTGGATTGACACGATTCTGTTTCATGCTCGTTTAGTCGATAATCAAGTTGTAATTGAAGAAGATAACTTCGAGGAAGGTCTAAGCCAAGCGCTGATTGCAGCGGGTATAAAAGCAGACGATATCGTGACTACCCCCTTCCCTGACAACAGCGATAGACAGAAAACCTATCAGACAGTATAAGGAAGAGGGAAGAAGGAAGAGGGGGAGACTGGGAGATGGGAAGAAGGGGAGGATTTTTTCCCAATTAGCAATTAGCAATTAGCCATTAGCTATGGCTTAGGCTTACCGACAAAGAAAGCTAAGGGAGAATTCTCACCACAAGATAACCGAACTTTAGAACCAATGGGAAAAACATTTCCTGTGGTTGTGAGTGCATATAACTTTTCGCCAGAAGGTGTTTTTAAACAATAACGATTTTCTCTGCCTAAAAATTGGCGATCGCAAATCACAACAGGCGAATCTTCATCTAAGTATAAACTCAAGTCTTCCTGCCGGATCATCAATTCTCCTTGAGTAGAAACATCACAGGGAACTTGTGAAGATGAATCTCGTTTAACAGCAAAACAACCTACTTCTGTTTCCCAAAAATCCTGCTTCAGCGATGCAGACACAAAATTAGCTTGCGTCACAAACTCAGCCACAAATCGAGAAGCTGGTTCTTGATAAACTTCCTCTGGAGTGCCAAACTGTTCTACTTGACCTTGACGCATCACCGCTACCCAATCAGAAATAGAAAGTGCTTCTTCGCGATCGTGGGTGACAAATACACCAGAGGTTCCCGTTGCTTTGAGAATCTCGCGGACTTCCTGACGCAATCTTAACCGTACTTGTACATCTAAATTACTCAACGGTTCATCTAGTAAAATAATTGCAGGTCTAGGGGCTAAAGCACGGGCCAGGGCTACTCGCTGTTGCTGACCCCCGGATAATTCATGGGGATAACGGTTTTCCAATCCTTCTAATCCCACCAACGCTAATGCTTCTGCGACACCTTTCTGAATATTATGCTTTGACTCTTTTCCTTGATGCGTTAAGCCAAAAGCTACATTTTTCGCGACTGTCAAATGGGGGAAAAGTGCATAGTCCTGAAACACCATACCAATGTCTCGCTGTTCAGGCGGCACTGACATATTAACACTCGCTACAGTTTTTCCTGCTAAAGCGATCGCCCCTGCTTGTAGGTGTTCAAAACCAGCAATTAACCGCAGCAACGTTGTTTTTCCACAACCGGATGGCCCCAACAACCCCAGTATATCTCCTTGATGTAATGTCAGGGTGACAGATGCCACCGCAGGTGATGCTGCTTGGGAATACTGTTTTGTTACACTATCTAAATGCAGAATTATAGGTCGAGCCATTATTACTATAAATAATCAACAACTTACTATTCTACAATAAACCACTTTAGTGAGATAAATTGTCATAAAGACTTGACAAATGTTTACACCTAATGATAAGGTGGCTAGCTAGACATTTTACTAGCGATGAAAAATTCCCAACAATCACTACAAAAAATAGCAATCAGGACAATCGAATGGCGATCGACCTTACGCGGTTTATCCGCTAGTGGGTGGACAATTGCGGTTATCGCTTTAGCATTGCCGATCGCCATACCAGTGATCAGTGTCTTATCCAGTATCTTTTTTGAAGCTAAAGATACATGGCAACATTTAACCGATACAGTTTTAACCCGTTATATCCTCAACTCTTTATTGTTAACGATCGGTGTCGGCTGTGGTGTTGTCGCGATCGGCGTAGGATGTGCCTGGCTAGTAACAATGTGTCGCTTTCGGGCCAGTCGCTTATTTGAATGGGCATTACTGTTACCCTTAGCGGCCCCAGCTTATGTGTTAGCTTATATTTATACAGACTTTTTAGAATTTTCAGGCCCAGTTCAAACTGCTTTGCGTTATATTTTTGGCTGGAGTTATGGAGACTATTGGTTTCCTAACGTGCGATCGCTCCCGGGAGCAATCTTAATGCTAATCTTAGTTTTATATCCCTACGTCTACCTATTAACAAGAGTGGCTTTTTTGGAGCAATCGACTTGTACGCTTGAAGCTAGTAGAATACTGGGCTGTAGTCCTTGGCGGAGTTTTATTACAGTTGCCTTACCAATGGCAAGACCCGCAATTGTTGCAGGTTTAGCACTGGCTTTGATGGAAACTCTCAACGATTATGGTACTGTTCAGTATTTTGGAGTTGATACATTCACCACAGGTATTTATCGGACTTGGTTTGGCATGGGAGAACGAATTGCAGCAAATCAATTAGCTGCCCTGCTATTATTATTTGTTTTAGGTTTAATCTTGCTAGAACGCTGGTCGCGCAGTCGCACTAAATATTATCAAGCTAGCAGTCGCTATCGCCAACTGCAAACTTATCAACTTAAAGGAATCAGGGAAGTTTTAGCGGTAATGGCTTGTTTGATTCCGCTATTCTTCGGTTTTTTATTGCCAGCAGGTCTTTTAGTCAAGTTGACATTAGCGAATTGGCAAGTAACCTTAGATGAACGCTTTTGGATATTTGCCCGTCATAGTTTAATTTTGGCAACACTGACAGCAATTTTAGCCGTAGTTATTGCCTTGATTATGGCTTATGGCTTACGGTTATATCCTAATTTAGGAGTGCAGTTAGGCACTAGAGTTGCGGCAATGGGCTATGCTGTACCTGGTTCTGTCATTGCAGTGGGGATTATGGTTCCCATTGGTAAAATTGACAATTTATTTGATAGTTGGATGCGTCAAAACTTGGGGATTTCTACAGGCTTGTTGTTAAGCGGTACGATCGCAGCTTTGGTATTTGCCTATATAGTTCGCTTCCTAGCTGTTTCCTTAAATGCTGTGGAGTCCAGTTTGAGCAAAATCAAGCCTAATTTAGATGATGCGGCGAGAAGTTTGGGTTATACTCCGATGCAAACTTTAGTTACAGTTCATACACCAATGATGACGGGAGGTTTATTAACTGCTATGATGTTAGTATTCGTTGATGTGATGAAAGAGTTACCTGCTACTATAATTATTAGACCTTTTAACTTTGATACTTTGGCTGTGCGAACTTATCAACTTGCCTCAGATGAGCGATTAGCTGAAGCTTCCGGCCCAGCATTGGCAATTGTTTTAGTGGGGATGTTACCGGTTATTTTATTAAGCTGGAAAATTGCGCGATCGCGCAAGTCTTCAACAGAGTTAACAGTTAACAGTTGACATTATTCCTTTGAAAATCAAGATGATTAATAAAAACTTAGCAATGTTTACCCGCACTACTGGCACAATCTCCTTCTTACTACTTACTATTTTTGTCACCTTGGGATGCCAAAAACAGGTTGCAAGCCCCCTCGAAACATTACAAAAAACTAAGCAATGTCCAGAATGCGACCTGACTGCCGCTAAGTTAAGCAACATTGATTTAACAAGCGCTAATCTCAATGGTGCTAAGTTGGAAGGTGCAGTCCTAGAAAATATCAAACTTAATGAAGCCTTACTCGATAGCGTCAATCTCAAAGGTGCAAATTTAAAAGGTGCTTCTCTGGAAAAAGCAGGTTTATCTGCCGCCGATCTCACACAGGCTGATTTGAGTAATGCAAATCTTAAAGGGGCTTTTTTGCGAGGGGCAAAACTGAATAATGCCAATCTTAGTAATGCCGATTTAAGTGAAACTGACTTAAATAGTGCTGATTTGACAGGGGCAAACCTGAAAGGGACAAACCTGAAAGGGGCAATAATGCCGGATGGTAAAATTAAAAATTAAAGTTGATTGGATTCGGCGGTTGAAACCGCCGAATCACAAAGAGTAGCTTCTTGTTCAAAAAGGCTCTATTTCCATCCTGCGCGATCGGCAATCTTTAAAGCGTCGGGGTTATTTTTCCCAAACACATCAGGGTTGAGAGGGTCAGATTTGAATGTACCAAAACTGGCAACTGCAGGATCGATCGCCACACCTGAAATCACAGGGTATTCGTAATTACCCCTAGCAAAAATTTGTTGCGCTTCGCGACTGGCTAGGTGTTCCAAGAATTTGGTCGCGCCTGCTTTGTTACGGGAGGTTTTGACTACACCGGCACCACAAATATTGACGTGAGTACCGCGATCGCGCTGGTTGGGGAAAAATACACCTACTTTCGCCGCGATCACTTGTTCTGCTGGATCTTTCGATTTCATTAAGCGGGCTACATAATAGGTATTAACCAGGGCAATATCGCCTACCCCATCAGCAACAGCCTTGATTTGCGCCGTATCATTTCCTTCTGGAGGACGTGCAAAATTAGCCACCAATCCTCGCGCCCAAGCTTCTGTTTTTTGAGCTCCATGAGTCGCTAACATGGCTCCAACAAGAGACTGATTATAGATATTAGTGGACGATCGCACTAAAACTTTACCTTTCCACCGAGGTTCTGTCAGCGCTTCATAGGTTGACAATTGGGCAGGGTTCACCTTGCTTTTGTTATAAACAATCACCCGTGCCCTGCGCGATAGACCAAACCAGAAACCTTGAGGATCTCGCAAACTCGCTGGAATTGCGGATGTCAGGACTGTTGAAGAAACAGGTTGCAGGATACCTGCTTGTTTCGCCCGCCACAAACGCCCACCATCAACGGTGATGAAAACATCAGCAGGGCTATTTGCACCTTCACTTTTAATCCGTTCAATTAGTTGGTCAGCGTCCGCCTCAACGAGGTTAACTTTGATCCCAGTTTTTTTCGTGAAGCTTTGGTACAACTGATTATCAGTGTCGTAGTGACGTGCTGAATAAAGGTTGAGGGTGCCCGTTTGGGCTGTGACTGGGGCTGTTTTGCTTAGTTCCCCCAGTGCCACGACAGCCATTGCTGTACCGCTGGCAAGAAAAATACGCCGAGAAATGCTCATTGTTTTATAATGATAGATTTTTTCATCTGGTAATTGACAGGATGGTGCATCCACAGCCATCTACAGTCATTGCTCTACTATATTAATGCAAGTGATTCTTATTTGCTGATCGAGATCGTAACGATTTTAGGGCTGAAGCCCGGGTGGTCAGAAACCTGGTTTTTTGACCAAAAGACTTTGTTGTAGCCAGCAGATTCGGTAAAAAATTCGCTTATGAAGGTCTTGATGCGTCCTGGAATGTATTAATGACAAAGATTTTTGCTGACTAGGTAGCAGAACGGTTGTTTGCAATGATGTTGGTATTACCATGAGCAGAATGGGAGTACAATTTGTCTGCTGAGGATTGCTTTGAGTTATTCCTGCATTTGAGCGCGATCGAGTAAACTCCAATTGGCTGTCAGAACTAAGGTAACTAGGATATCGATGTCGCTGTCTGCATGAAAGTCGTCCCGAAGGACAGAACCAAAGAAAGAGAGTTCGATGATTTGCCAATGTTGGCAAAATTTGATGATTTGGTCAATTGGCAGGGCGATCGCGGTTTTCATTCAGCCTCCTTACTTATTGACCAAATAGTTTGCTTGAGCATCTTGCTCAAGCAGCATTCGTAGAGTCAAGTTGGACTGCTTATGAGCTATCTCTTTACTTCTTTGCGTTGTTGTTTTTTTACGGTAAGAAATCGCACCCTCGCTACTCGGATGGTGGAGGTACGATTTCGATACCGTATTTGGGAGCAGCGGTAAGAATTTTGTCCAGGTCTTCAGGAGTCAAGGATGCTCCAAGGGTAATCTGACCATTCACTGCCTTTCCAACTTCGGCAATGAATTTCTCAAAGCCAGCAGGAGTTACCCAAACCAGCATTGTAGCCGGTGTAGCGGTCGTATTTGTAAATCGGTGAAGCTGCCCTTTCGGTGAATGAAGGAATGTTCCAGCCGTCGCCACGAAAGTACGATCGTCAAGCTGGAATTCAATTTCTCCGTCTTGAACATAAAATGATTCATCTTCTAGGTGGTGCCGATGGGGCGGGGAACCGCCTTGAGGTGCAACAATTACTTCACAAAGCGCATAGGCTTGACCTGTCTCTTCACCAACTGCCTTGAAGGTATAGAGGTCTTGACCAAGGTAGTAAGAACTACCTTGACCGGGTTCAACAAAAAGTCCGTTTTGATGAATTGTCATTTGTTAATTGTTAATTGGTAATTGGTAAAGCAAAGTGTTAGCTGGCTGGCGATGGCTTTTCCTCCTGGAACATTCTTCACGAATTCAGAGTTTTCTCAATACGCCGATCGGGGATAAGCCACACGATCGCAACTAAAACATACAGCATGAAAGCAAACAACGAGTTCACAAAGGAAAGCAGGATTGCTACGGCATAAATCACTACTGATACCTTCCCCTTAAAGTCTCGCCCAAGTGCAATTGCCAGAGTGGAATCTTTACCGTGGTAAGAAATAAGGACACGAGTAAGAATGAAGTAAGCGATCGCAGCCAACAACAGGACTGTGCCATAAAGCGCAACTGGCCAGGCCGCGAAGTGGTTCTCGCCTGTCCAGGCAGTGACAAAGGGAATGAGTGACAACCAGAACAGCAGATGCAAATTAGCCCACAACACATTACCATTGACGTGCCGAGCCGCCTGTAACAAGTGATGGTGGTTGTTCCAGTAGATACCAAGATAAATAAAACTGAGTACATAGCTCAGAAAAACTGGAACTAGCGGACGCAGCGCAGCTAAATCAGGTTCATGGGGCACTTTCAATTCCAGCACCATAATGGTGATGAGAATGGCGATTACACCATCGCTGAACGCTTCTAACCTACCTTTACCCATTTTTGTACATCCTCTTTTTCTGCTTGCGCTGCCGATCGCTTCTAATTCCAACAATAACTTAGCATAAGGTCGGTTCCAGTGATGTGTTATACTCCGATCGCCGATCGCTGGCACTTACCAACCAAGCTAACGATTTTGCTTGCCTAATCTCGGCTGAAAACAGATAACCTTAACGGACTTTTCGCCGATCTGTTTAAGCAGTCGATCGGCACGACTTCTTATCAATACCCGATCGCGCAACGGGTAAAACGGGAGAAGCCGTTGTTGAAATAAAAAGAGCGATCGATTATGGAAGCGCGATCGCAGTTATTGGACATAAATAGTTTGAGCAGTAGAGAGAATTTATTTACGGCGAATCCAGTTGGAACTGCGATCGATCGCCCGTTTACTGATTAGATCGACTCGTCTACTTAGCAGTGCTTCAAGTTCTTCCTGCATTTGGGCGCGATCGAGTAGACCCCTGTTGGCTGTGGGGGCAAAAGCAACTAGGATATTGATGTCGCTGTCTGCATGAAAGTCGTCACGAAGGATCGAACCAAAGAGGGAGAGTTCGATGATTTGCCACTGTTGGCAGAATTTGTTGATTTGGTCAATTGGTAGGGCGATCACGGTTTTTATTCAGCCTCCTTACTCATAGCACTAACATCTAAAAAGTAAAGAGCGATCGATCTGACAAATCTTTTTCTTGAGTTTACCAGTACCGCTGCCACTGAAAGAGATGATATAGGCTTGAGTAGGAAACTGCACATTGGTAGCGAGCAGGTCAATTAACTTTCGATCCGCATCTTCACTTTCAATCCAACCTCGTTTACGAACAATTCCTAAAACAATGAAGCGCTTTTCGGGAAAATACGTGACAACTTTCTCTACCAGATAAGCTTCTTTAACCTGCGAATAATCAGCTAGCTGCTGCTTCAATTCATTTACCTCTGATTCTTCTAAAGTGTGAGGTTTAAATATATCGCAATCGAACACTTTCGATCTTTCCTCTTGACCTTTTAGCAGAAGCTGATAATGTTGATCGGCTCGATCGCGATATCTCTCTGCTTCTTCTGTTTGACCTTGTTTCCGTAAGAAACTGTAAACTAAGTCGCAACCGTCTATGACCCAATCCATCCTTTTCACTATGGCTTTTTCAATGTAAGCAATACCTGCATTCTCAGCCTTTTGTAACAAAATTTGCCCAATAGTGTAGTTTGCTTCTGCATGATATGGATAATTTTTTAACAGATCTTGCAACAAGGGAAGCGCTGCTTCATCACCTCGCAATTCCAAGGCGTAATAGGCTCGTTGCCATACTTCTTGTTCGGTAAGTGTCTGTATTTGTGATTTTTGCTCTAAAGCTTGAAGTTCGTCCTGAGTTTTCTTTAGGTAGGCATAGCGTTGTCGCCAAGGTGTGGATACTGCTTCTTTCCACTCCCGATTGAACTGGGTAGCGAACTGTTGTAATGCTGTTCCCAGAAGATGTTCTGCTGCACTGATTTGTATCGTCGCTGGCTTACATAGATTTTGTGCCTTAGCCGTCGAATAACCCAGCGATTTTAGTCGATCGCTAAGGCAGGGATGAGTGTCTGCATTATTTGTCTTTTGTGCAAGAGCCTGCTCTAGCCACTGCTTGTTCTTCTCTTCAGCGATCGGACTATGCAACACGGTCAACATCGAGGAGTAAACATTGTCTGGTGGCTCGATCTGATTTTCCACTTGCTTATGAATATCTGTCCAGAAAGAACTTTCCAGAAAACGACCTTTTACTTCTATGTTAATGAGAGCCTCAGCCGCAGTTTTTGCTCCAGCGAGTTGAGCAGCACAGCGATCTGCTTCGTACTCATTCATCCGCGCCAGGATAAAAGAGTAAGCATTAAAAGCAGGCCAATACCAGTCCAGAAAGCGATTAAACAAAACTGCTGCCCCCTCCCGATCGCTTTGATGCAATCGTTCATAAATCTGCATCCAGGTTTTGCGCATTCGATAAATCCATGCTGCAAAGCGGGAATGGTTGCCAGAGAGATGCCCTAACTCGTGTGCCAGAACTGCTTTAAGTTGTTCCACAGACAACGACTGCATCAAGGGAAGTCCCAAAAGTAAATAGTTTTGCTGCCAACCAAAGATACCCAACCGTGGAATTTGAACGACTCCTGCGTTGAAATCCTGATTCAACACGATGTTATGGAATCGGGGAGCTTGAAGTTTAGTTGTTAATTCATCAACTAGGGCGAATAAGTGAGGAACTTGACGACGATTGACTTTCAAACCTTGGGGAGGTGGGAAAGTTACCCACAGCGATCGCACAATCACCCATGCTGGAACCAGCAACAAAATAGCTAACTTGATAATGTAAGCATTGATACGCTGACTATAAACCATAAATAGGACTACTAGCCCGATTAGTGCCAATAGCCCGCCAAGTACCAGAAAGATATAGGCGTATCCTAATGTGGCAAATAAGGCAACTCGCAAGCGGTAATTCCCTGGATTCCTTTTCGAGAAGTCTTCCAGCTTTCCTACTAAGGCATCAAACTGTCCCTGGGTGATTGCCATAAGGATGCGATTTTTTGAAGGATATGATTAATTTACTGAATATTGCTGAGGTATGTCAAGCTTTTCTTACTTTACTATCTCACAAAAACTATCTCACAAAAGTAAGGTTGAGAATAGTCTCCGTATTCCCTACTTGTTCTTAACATTTATCAAAGTTTATATCCTCATAAAATCGAGTTCGCCCTTGTCTTGAAGAAGTTTCATCGGAACGATAGACCATATCCATGCAGCCGGACTCGATCGAACTAAGTTAAACTAAGTCAGGTAAATGACTTTCTATACTGATGACTATTTTTACTCTGCGATCGATCAAAAAAGACTTCGGCATCAAGGAACTCTTGACAGATGCCAGCTTCAGCCTCGATGAAGGCGATAAAGTCGGACTCATCGGCACCAACGGTTCCGGGAAATCAACCCTGCTGAAAATGATTGCCGGTATGGAGTCGATCGACTCTGGCGATCGCTGGGTCAATCCAGGGTCTACAATTGTCTATCTCCCCCAACAGCCGGATTTAGACGAAAATCACACTGTCTTAGAGCAAGTATTTGCCGACAGTGGCGAACAAATGGCTTTAGTGCGCGAATACGAGGAAATTTCCGATCAACTGTCCCACGGCAAAGGCGATACAGACAAGTTGATGGCCCGTCTGTCTGCAGTGTCTGAACGCATTGATGAGGTGGATGCGTGGGACTTGGAAACCAAGGCGAAATTGATTTTGACCAAGTTGGGGATTGAGGATTTTGATGCGAAAATTGCCGATTTGTCCGGCGGCTACCGCAAGCGAATTGCCTTAGCAACAGCCTTGTTGTCCGAGCCCGATGTGTTGCTGATGGATGAACCGACAAACCACTTGGATGCGCTGTCTGTGGAGTGGTTGCAGAACTATTTGAACGGCTATCGCGGTGCTTTGCTGCTGATTACGCACGATCGCTATTTTCTCGATCGCGTTACCAATCGCATCCTGGAGATCGATCGCGGCGACCTTTACAATTATGCTGGCAATTACGCTTATTACTTGGAGAAAAAAGCCTTAGCTGAAGAATCGGCCGCCAGCACTCAGCGCAAATTCTCGGGAGTATTGCGGCGCGAGTTGGAATGGCTGAAGAAGGGGCCGAAGGCGCGCAGTACCAAGCAAAAAGCCCGGATCGATCGCATTAAAGATATGCGAGCAGAGGAATTCAAAACAGCCAACGGCAAAGTCGAGATTGCGACAGCGGGCCGCCGGATTGGTAAGAAGGTGATTGAGTTACTGCATATCAATAAAGCTTACGGCGATCGCACTTTAATTAAAGATTTTACCTACAATTTCACTCCCGAAGACCGGATTGGAATTATTGGTAGCAACGGTGCCGGAAAATCGACGCTGATGGATATCATCACCGGACGCATTCAGCCGGATTCGGGTACTGTCGAAATTGGGACAACCATTCATATCGGTTATTTTGACCAGCATTCAGAGGATTTGACGCCGAATGAAGACCAGCGAGTTATTGAATACTTGAAAAGTGTGGCCGAGTTGGTGCAAACGGCGGACGGGGAAATCATTACCGCTTCTCAAATGTTGGAGAAGTTTCTGTTTCCACCGAACCAACAGTATTCACCAATTAGCAAACTTTCGGGCGGGGAAAAGCGCCGGTTATTTCTGTTGAAAGTGCTGATGAGTGCGCCCAACGTGCTGATTTTGGACGAACCGACAAACGACCTAGACGTGCAGACTTTGGCGGTTTTGGAGGATTATCTCGAAGATTTTAACGGCTGCGTGATTGTGGTGTCCCACGATCGCTATTTTCTCGATCGCACGATCGACATGGTTTTCGCCTTGGAACCGGGCGGGAATTTGCGTTTGTATCCCGGCAATTATTCGGTGTATTTAGATTACAAGAAAGCGGAAGAAGCCAAGGAAATCAAAGGACAAAAAGAAAAAGAAAAAAATACACGCATCGCTGAATCTAACAATTCAAAATCCCAAAGTTCAACTCAAAAATCTACCAAAGTTTCCTTCAATGATAAGCGGGAATACGAACAATTAGAAAGTCAAATTCCGCAGATGGAAGCTGAGAAACAAGAGATTGAGAAGAGGTTGTCTAACAATGCTCCGAGCGGGTTTGCGGAGGTGAAGAAGTTATCCGATCGTTTGGCTCAGTTGACGCAGCAGATCGATCATGCGACTGAGCGCTGGTTGGAATTGGCGGAACGGGTTGGTTAATTTGGGTTGTGCTGTAGAACATCACGAAAAAACAATAATATATTGTAGGGTCTTGTAGGGCTTGGTTTAGCGTAGCTTCTAAACTAGAATCGAGTTTACTGTGGCAAAACCAGCCCTCCCCACGTGATGTTTATTTGTACCCACTTACTTAAAGTTAAGTATGCTAATTTCTTTGGTCATTCAATAGCTATGTGCAATATCTTTTTTTCTCCGGAAGTTATAGTTTTATCAAAAAGCTTACTGGAAAATGTAAGTTGAGCTGTGAATTTTTTAAATGCGGTGTTGTAAAAACTACGAACAATAAAAGATATGAATGTACTGGGTGCTATGGGAGAACAAACAGGTATTCTACAATTTTTGAATTGTCCCAAAGTTAGATGGGATTTCGGGTGATCTAATTCCTGATGGTTGTCTGGATCGTAATCAAATCTAATTGGTACTGGCAATATATTTTTTGCTATTATGTCTGCATATAGTTGGTCATTTTCATAAATCTCCGGATCGTTCTGAAAGTCTTCCAAAAAGGGTGATGGAAAAAAGGCTAATCTATGTGAAATTAAACTAAAATTTTCATAAGTATACATCAACTGGATTAACGCACCATCAATCATTTTGACATTATAGTTGTCATTTCTATCTAATTCCTCATACATTTCTTTGTAATCAACATTTTTCAATACTATTGAGAGATCCTGCATTTTGGAATATGCGATTTTATAACTACCTTTACCAGTCGGTGTACATGAAGGAAAATTTTGTTTAACCGATAAGCCTATTGATATTAATTTTCCAGTAATTTCCTCGATTTCTTGGCAAATTTCTTGAGGGCTAGTCATTAAACTTATTCATAAATTAGATTTTACTTTATGCAGGACAAGAGTTTTAGATTAGTTGCTGAGTATGTTCAAGATTCTCCAAGCTTGTCTTTTAGTTCATTTACTAAATTTTCTAACTCTTCTTTCGGGATTTCAATTTCACCTTTTTTAATAGCTTGAAGCAGGTCTTGTAGGCTTGAAACGCTACCATGTTTTTTTGGGTTTATCTCTCTATTAATAAGATTCATTTCCTTGCGTTCTTCTTCTGTAGGATAAGTAAATTCAAGCACAAAGCCTTTATCCTTAATTTTATTAAATTCCTCTTCCAAACCTTTCATATCGTCACCATAACCTAATACTCTTAGCCAAGCTTTGCTTCTGGTCATCGCAGTAAATAAGATATTTCTTTTTCTGGCAATATCTGAACCTGAAAAGCATTCTTGAGCGTCGATAAAATATATCATTGCAGCTTCATTTCCTTTGGCTCTATTGATACTTGTAAAAGTTATCATTCCTTCCCTAAAAAAATCATCTTGTGAAGTTGTTACTCCAGCAAGATGAGAGTTAATACCCTTTTTAAATAGTAAATTTCTAGGGTATCCAAAAGCATTTCTAGTTGTAAGGGGATTAGAGTGGATAACCATTATATCGTCATACTTTAATTCATCTTTCTTAAGATTTTCCTCTATTTGATCGATTAACCATTCAATTTGTGTTTTGTTACTCTCAAAATCTTTTAATATAATTAAGTCTTCAAAAGGTGAATGAGATTCTAGGAACGTGGGACTGGTATCATTATTTCTAGAAAGCTTAACAAATTGGCCATCTTCCAGATTTCCTGCCTCTACTTGATAACCAATATCTCTCCATAATCCAGCATATTCAAACATCTGAATTAATCCTTGTTCTCTATATATACCAAAACCTAAAGCGTGTGCAGAAGTTAGGATTGGACGAGAATTTCTGTAGCATTTTTCTAGAATAATGTCTTGTTTCGGTTCTCCTGGTTTGTTTAGAAGTTTAACTCGTGGTTTTCCATTAGCATCTTTGCCAAAGATGACTTCCGGCGATTCCATTGTCTTTTTATTCAGATTTTGAAGCTCATCATAAGCATAAACTATTCTTTTTGGTTCTTTCAAAATTTCATAACAAAGTCGCAGAAAATGTTGAGAAAAATCCTGGGCTTCATCAATTAGTATAGCATCATAATACTGCTCAAAACTTTTAACTTTAGCAAGAGCTTCTTCACAAATCTTATCAAACTCTTGACCGTAGTTAGTCGTCATTTTTTTTGCGTCATTTAAATCTCGATATTCAATATTATGTCTTTTACAAAATTCATAATAAATTCCTTCTATTGAAGGACTTCCCCAAGCATGAATTATTTTGACTTTTCCCCAGTCAGGCTCTTCACTTATCTGCTCAATAGTAAAAGCATTAATAAGCTTCTTAAACTGACCTTTCAACGAACGGGTATTAAAAGTTACGGCAATATCCCAATCGGGATGTTTTGCGTGTAGATATGCAGTTTTAAGGGCGAGAACTATGGTTTTACCCGAACCAGCCAGACCTCTTATTCTCTGTACACCTTCGACTGTTTCAATTACTGCTGCACTTTGATTTCTGTCTAAGTTGGCTATGGATTCTTCTAGTTTATAGAGCTTTGCTCCCCTGGAGTTTTCTTGCTTAACATAGCTGCGCTGATTTCTTTTTCTTATGGAAGTCATAGCTTGTATGACTGAGTTAAGTTCTTCAAAATAATCATTCGATAGCCACTCTTGTTTTTTCAAGTAGTTTGTAAGTTCTGAATCCCTAATTATGACCGGATATTCATCGTCTAAACCCTCTGGTTTAGAAGGGCAAGCTGGTGCATATGTTACCACACCAAGTTTTACCATTAATTCTCTTTTATTCGTGAGAGATTTATGTTGAAGTAGTTTAGATTGAATTTTATTTATGCTCTCATCTTGTTCTTCTTCTATGTTTTGGCTGATATCAGTTCCTTCCACAATGTGAAAAATAACAACACCCTGCTCTCTGGATACCAAAAGAGCATCAATCTGATAGCCCCCCTGAGAGGTTCCGATTATTGGGTATCCTAGATATAAGCTGCCATCGATATCGATTCTTTGCTCGAAGAACTCAGCTAGCCTTCTAGATGACTCTGGTTTATCTACATCGCCTCGGATAACGTTAACCATGAGATGTTGCCTCACCTAATGTATGTACCTTTATTATCGCTCAATTCGGATCGATCGTCCAACCTGTATTTTTAATGCGAAAGCCGGAACTCGCCGTTGGGATGCTGCACAAGTTTCGCTGGATATTCCCCTCAGCTTTTATCCTCTGCCAAGCTCCAGCAATGACAATTTTCTTGCTGCGCTGAATCAGGCAAATTTAGAGTTTGCTATTTTATGCAAAAATTTGAGCGCCCGCTCCCAATTATAAGTTAAAGTTATGTTTAAGCTTGAGAATTTTTCTTATTTTCATATTACAAATAATTTGGTAAAAAAATGTAAAAAAAATATTAGGAATAATTCTTATTTAGCCGACGATTTTGCAACGTTTGACAATTTATTACCTAATTGTAATGAAGCTATGGTACTATTAAAGTTATAAAGTCGGCAGCTTGTTATTACTGTCAAGCAAACTGACCAACAAACTTAAGACGGTTAAAAGTCTGAAATCCTTGTGTAAGCTGCAAGGCGATCGGAAACAGCGGCAAAAAACCCGCTTTTTTTGTGATCGCCTCAAGTAAAGCTGTGTGTCAAAAACTCCGAAGCCCCGGAGGGTGGGGTTGACAAAAGCAGTAGAATATGCACTAAAAGCAAGGGTAAGCAAATAAGACTGGCAGCAGAAAACAGGGGCGAAAAGGCCCAAAACAGGTAAAACAAAAGTCGATCGGGCAAAGATAAGTTCGCCCAAAACTAAAAATATGGTGATGAGTGAGATACAATTGACCTGTTCTGAGCCAAGAATTGGTCAACATCACAAGTATCCTGTAGAAGTCTGAAGTTGAGAATCTCAGGGTTGTCGAGGAGCGGGAGCAAACAGAAAACTATGCCTCAAAAAGTAATCGCCAAACAGATGTCTTTGGAATCAGGGTCAGATCCGATCGCCGTGATGGCGACGGTGGAAACAGTGCCACCCGAAGCAGTGGCAGTAGAGTCCTACGCCGATCGGTTGATGGACGAACTGTTTGAAGGAGTCGATCGAGCATTCGACGGCAGTGGCGGACTGCCAGCCGAGCCGGTAGCGCCAGAATTCGTGGCGCTCAAGTCGATCTCGGTACCTCAAATAGTTTTGTCGCCGTTGGCGCCCCAGCCGCAGCGAGCCGAAAAAGACGTAGAAGCGATCGCCCGCCAAGTCGCCCTAGAAACAGCCAAAAAACAGCAGTCCAAACAATCATTCGACAGAATCCTGCTCGGAGCAGCATTTGGGTCGCTGCTGCTAGTCATGGGCTTGTGGCTCGCAAGCAGGTCGGGACTGGTGCGCTTGCCCGCCGCCCCCGCACCAGAGAGGCCGGTAGCAAGTGGCAAAACAGCACCAGACACCCCGTTTGTGGAATACGTGCAGCGCTCGCTAGAAGCGATCGAACAAAAAAAAGCACCCCAGCCCAACCCGCAACTTGCAGGAGTTCCCGGAGTTGCCACCCCAGGGACGCTGCCGAGCATTCAAATTTCCGGCGCGCCGCCGGCAACCGCAGGTCTTTCGACAGCAGTCAACCGCATCGCTGAGGCCCTAGAACAAGCCGGCGCGCAGCCGGGAGCACCTGCACCCCAAATCGTAGTCATCCCTCCCCCCGCTCAGGTGACTGTGGCTCCGGCTGCTCCGGTAGCTGCTGCTCCGGCTGCTCCGGCTGCTCCTCAAACCGCCGCAGTTTCCCCATCGCCGGCGGCTCCAGCCTCCGGTCGCGCGATCGCCGCCGCCGGCACTCGAAGTCCCCTCGCCGCTTCCCCTTCCTCCTCGGAGTCTCCCCAGCCGAAGATTTTGGCTCGCGAAACCGAACCGGCACCAGCGCCAGCAGCCCAGCAATCCGCGCCCGCGCCCGAGCAATCCGCACCGGCCGTCAGCAGCGCGCCGACTTCCGCGCACACGCTGGTAGGGATTTTGGAGTTGGGCGACCGATCGGCAGCTTTGTTTGAAGTAGACGGTGTAGCCCGCAGAATTTATGTGGGCGAAAGCATTGGCGCTAGCGGTTGGACCCTGGCAGAAATCAAAAATCAAGAAGCTGTTATCCGCAAGGGAGGAGATGTGCGATCGGTTTTTGTCGGGCAGAAATTTTAAATGATTTTGAGTTTTGAGTTTTGAGTTTTGAGTTAAAGAAGTTGAGTAATTCACAGCCAAAATTCAAAACGCAAAACTTTTGGATTGCCCGAAATAATTCATGCAAAATGCAAAACTCAAAACTCAAAGTTATTTAAAAAAATGGGCTTATTTGACGATTTCAGCCGCTTTCTAGAAACCCGATTAGAAGAATTTTTGCGCAGCAATCCACATCTGGAATTGCAGGCAATAGAAGAACAACTGAAGGAACAAGAAGAAGACACTCTGCGACTGATTCTCGATATCCAGAAACAAGAGAAAAAGCTGCAATCAGAAATTCTCTCCGCCGCCCAAGAAATTCAGCGCTGGAACGATCGAATCAACAAAGCTAAAGCGGCTCAAAGGCTCGATTTAGCTCAAGCTGCCCAAGAACGGCAAGCTGCTTTGCTGCGTCAGGGAAATCAGCGCTGGGGGCAAATGCAAGGCTGCAAAGAACGGATTGAAAAAGCCAAAGAACTGTACCGCCAAATTCAATTGCGTCGCAAAGAAGTCCGAGCAAAAGCAGCAGAAGCTGCAACTCGCACTACCACTAAAACAGAGCAGAATTGGGATACAAAGGGTTGGAATCAGAGTTCAAATTATAACAGTTTTAATGCGGCAGATCCTTTAGAAGAAAAGTTTCAACGCTGGGAAGCAGACGAAGAACTCGATCGCATGAAGCGCAATATAGGCCGATAGTTCCGAAAGCATCCGAATCCTTTAGGGACGAGTTTACCCAAAACTCTAATTCCCAGTGCAAGTATTCGTAAACCCTCCCGACTCCCAGGTGTTGCGATCGCTGATACTTAATATAAATACCATCCTAAAATTGTAGGGACAATTAATCAATCGTCCCTACAATATTCTTTCCTAATTAATTAGCTCGATCGCACTACAAGAGAGCAAAATCTGTGGCAGTAATCACGCTTGCAGGCACATTGTTGAGAGTTGCCAAAAGTTGACCGGAACCAGTAACTCGGATCAGAGTAGAACTATTTTCCGCAACAATGCTCAGTTGCGAGAAATTCAGACCACCCATTAAGCCGATCGAATCGAGACCGTATTGAAAGTCAACAATAGTCTCGCTGCCGAGGTCAATGCCCAACATAAATCGATCGTTCCCGGTACCTCCAATCAGAGTATCATTCCCTTGATCTCCAAACAAGAAATCGTCCCCAGCACTGCCAAGCAAACTATCCTCATCCTTACCGCCGTAAAGAGTATCGTTCCCAGTCTCCCCGTTAACGGTATCCTGACCTTCATTGCCAAACAGCAAATCGTTTCCCAAACCGCCGCATATTTGGTCTTTTCCGCCAGCAGAACCAATGGGAAGAGGACTACCAATATCCCCGTACACTGTATCTTCCCCCTCGCCACCGCAGAGAGTATCACTGCCTTCATCGCCAAATAGAAGATTGCTGCCCAATTGGCCGAAAACTAAGTCATCGCCCTTGCCGGCACGCACTGTATCATCACCATCACCGCCTGCGATCGTATCTTGATTTTTCTCCCCGCTGAGGAAGTCATCGCCCGCCAAACCGAAGACCAAATCATTGCCAGTCAAATCCGGGTCGAACGGGTTAATAGTTCCCCCGTAGATAATATCGTTACCCTGGTCGCCAATTAAAGTATCGCTCTCTTGGTCGCCAAAAATAATGTCGTCATCTTTACCGCCGTAAACAACATCGTCGTTCTTGCCCGCAAAGATTAAATCATCTCCAGCAACCCCATTTAGGTAATCATTACCCTCATTGCCAAACACCAAGTCCCTGTCTATATCTGGGCCAACCGGGAAAGCACTGTTAAGTCCGCCGTAAACATTATCATTGCCCCGCAACCCTGCCAACAAATCATCACCGTCAAAACCATTTATTTCGTCACCGTTATTAGTGGCGAGAATAGTGTCGTTGCCGTTAGTACCGTTGCGGCTATTAGTGACAGAACTCGGGCCGCGAACACTGCCAATGCTGGGCAAAACAATTTGTTCACAAATGCACTCAGCATCTTGTCCTTCTTGCGGTGGCGGTTGCACTTGGGCGAAGGAATTGCCAAAGTTAATATTGCTAACATTAGTGCCGCTGACAGCAATAATATCAGCAGGATTGGCAGTAGTTTGCGTCCAACCCGGTTGATTGACTTCCCGAACTTGATAAGTTCCCGGGCCTAAATTAGCGAAACTGTAGCTACCCAAACTATCAGTTGAAGTGTTAACTTCTCCAGCATCTAAAGAGTTATTGCTGTTAGCGTCAAGGAAGATTTGCCAGTTTGGCAATAGCGGTTCTTGAGTGTCCAAAACCCCATTGTTATTCAGGTCATTAAACTTGCTGCCAGAGATGCTAATATTTTGGAAATTGCCGAAATTAACGTTCGATTGAGTTTCGCCACTACCGAGATTAATCGGCGCGGGATTAGTAGTCGTTTGCGTCCAACCAGTCTGCTGCACTTCCCGCACGTTGTAAGTGCCAGGGTTGAGGTTGTTGAAGCTGTAATTGCCAGAACTGTCAGTGGTAACAGCAGTTTCGCCCGAATCTAAAGAGTTGTTCCCGTTAGCGTCGAGGAAAATTTGCCATCCCGAAAGACCGGTTTCCTCCGACTCCTGAGTGCCGTTGCCGTTGCCGTCGTTGAATTTAAGACCGCTGATGCTGCCTTGTTGCACGGGAGTGGGAGTCGGAGTGGGAGGCGGTGTCGGAGTCGGAGTCGGAGGCGGAGTCGGAGTCGGAGGCGGAGTCGGAGTCGGAGTTGGAATAGGTATTGCTTGGTTGCCAAAATTAACTGTAGCAGGAGTAGTTTGACCTGCTGTCAGTGTGACGGCAACCGGGTTAGCCGTAGTTGTTTGGCTTCCAGCCGGTACAACTTCCCGGACGTTGTAAGTGCCTGCAGGCAAGTTGGGGAAAGTGAAACTGCCACTAGGATTAGTACCCGTGGTAACGGAAGTTTCACCTGTATCTAGAAGGCCGTCGTTGTTGGTGTCGAGGAAAATCGTAACTCCGGGGACGCCAAGTTCTCCGGCAGCTTGAGTGCCGTTGCCGTCGGTGTCGTTAAATTTAATCCCGGTGATGCTGCCCAGCGGTACGGGTATTGCTTGGTTGCCAAAATTAACTGTAGTAGGAGTAGTTTGACCTGCTGCCAGCGTCACCGAAACCGGGTTGGGAGTTGTTGGCTGACTGTTTGCCGGCAAAACTTCCCGGACGCTGTAAGTACCTGCAGCCAAGTTGGGAAAAGTAAAGTCACCGTTGGCATCGCTGGTTGTCGAAGTTTCACCTGTATCTAGAAGGCCGTCGTTGTTGGTGTCGAGGAAAATTGTAACTCCGGGGACACCAAGTTCTCCGGCTGCTTGAGTACCGTTGCCGTCGGTGTCGTTAAATTTAATCCCGGTGATGCTGCCCAGTACGGTGGGTATTGCTTGGTTGCCAAAATTAACTGTAGCAGGAGTAGTTTGACCAGCAGCCAGCGTCACTGCAACCGGGTTAACCGTAGTTGTTTGGCTTCCAGCCGGTACAACTTCCCGGACGCTGTAAGTGCCTGCTGGCAAGTTGGGGAAAGTAAAGCTGCCGTCAGCGGCGGTAGTTGCGGAAGTTTCGCCGGCACCGAGGATGCCGTTACCGTCAGTGTCAAGGAAAACTGTAACTCCGGGGACGCCAAGTTCTCCGGCAGCTTGAGTGCCGTTGCCGTCGGTGTCGTTAAATTTAATCCCGGTGATGCTGCCCAGCGGTACGGGTATTGCTTGGTTGCCAAAATTAACTGTAGTAGGAGTAGTTTGACCTGCTGCCAGCGTCACCGAAACCGGGTTGGGAGTTGTTGGCTGACTGTTTGCCGGCAAAACTTCCCGGACGCTGTAAGTACCTGCAGCCAAGTTGGGAAAAGTAAAGTCACCGTTGGCATCGCTGGTTGTCGAAGTTTCACCTGTATCTAGAAGGCCGTCGTTGTTGGTGTCGAGGAAAATTGTAACTCCGGGGACACCAAGTTCTCCGGCTGCTTGAGTACCGTTGCCGTCGGTGTCGTTAAATTTAATCCCGGTGATGCTGCCCAGTACGGTGGGTATTGCTTGGTTGCCAAAATTAACTGTAGCAGGAGTAGTTTGACCTCCTGCCAGCGTTACTGCAACCGGGTTGGGAGTTGTTAGCTGGCTGTTAGCCGGTACAACTTCCCGGACGCTGTAAGTACCTGCGGCCAAGTTGGGGAAAGTAAAGTCACCGTTGGCGCCGGTAGTTGCGGAAGTTTCGCCGGCACCGAGGATGCCGTCACCGTTTGTGTCGAGAAAAACTGTAACTCCGGGGACGCCAAGTTCTCCGGCAGTTTGAGTACCGTTGCCGTCAATGTCGTTAAATTTAATCCCGGTGATGGTGCTCAGCGGTACGACAACGGGAACAGGCTGTGCCGAAAATTCCGAGGTGTTGCCGGCGGCGTCTGTTGCTGTGGCGGTGATTAATTGGCCTGCGGTGACGGCTGCTGGGAAAGTTTGATTGAAAGCAGCGTTGCCGGCGGCGTCAGTAGTTACCGGGACAGAAGCGATGAAGGTTTGACCTTGGGTGCCGGGGGGGGTGTTAGCAAAAAATTGCAGGGTGAAGTTGGTATTGGAGGTGCTGTTGTAAGTTCCCGCGACGGTGACGCTGCCAGCACTGGCGGTAGCGGTAGTGAGTACCGGGGTGTTTAGGAAGTTGTTTGCACCGGTGTCGGCATCGCCCGCATCGTTGGCGGTGATGCCGTTGTTGCCGAGGTCGATGCCGATGCCGGCATTGGCGAAGATCGAGTTGTTTTGGATGCTGTTGCCGGTGCCGGATGCAACAGCTACGCCGATATTGCCATTGTTGGCGATGATATTTCCTTCACCTGCTGCTGTACCGCCGATCGCATTATTAGTTGCCGCAGCGGTAATCTGTACTCCGATCGAGCTATTGCCTAAGGGGCTAGTACCGTTGGCTGCGACGCCGATGAAATTGCCCCGCAAAGTGTTGCCTGTTGCAGAGGCGCCTGTAATCTGCACGCCTAAACCTGCGCTGGGGCTGCTGTTGCCGGAAATGATATTGCCAGCGCCTGCGGCACTACCGCCGATCGTGTTGCTGGGTGCATTGTCTACAACGACGCCAATAATATTTGGCAAGGCAGCAGTGCCGGCGGCGTTGGTGCCGATGTAGTTGCCGAGTACAGAGTTGAGAGTGGCATTGGCGTTGAGAATTTGGACGCCGAAACCGTCATTGCCGGAAATGATGTTGCGATCGCCCGCAGCAGTCCCGCCGATCGTGTTGCTGGAAGCATCCTGTACGAGCACGCCAGTCAAGGTGTTGCCCAAATCTGCGGTGCCGTTGACATCGGTGCCGATGAAGTTGCCCACGACTCTGTTGCCTGTGGCAGCGTTGCTGGTAGCAGGGGCGTTTTGAATGACTACACCGAAAGCATTATTGCCCGAAATGATATTGCGCGCACCTGCGGTATTTCCGCCGATCGTGTTGTTGGAGGCATTCTGTACCATCACGCCAAAACCGACGTTGCCCAAGTCTGCGGTACCGTTGATGTCGGTGCCGATGAAGTTGCCCAGCACAGTGTTGCCTGTGGCTGTGGCAGCATCGATAAATACGCCAGCGCTGCCATTGCCAGAAATCAAGTTGCGATCGCCGGCGTTTGTCCCGCCAATCGTGTTGTTGGGCGCACCTTGAACCTGTATGCCAGTACCCCCGTTTGCTAATGCACCAGTACCTGCGGGGTTCGTACCGATGTAGTTGCCTCGCACGATGTTATTTGCTGCACCGGTGTTATTGAGCCATACGCCGAAAAGACTGTTGCCAGAAATGATGTTGCGATCGTCTGCTGTACTTCCGCCGATCGTGTTGCCCGGTGCATTGTCAACCACCACGCCACTGACGTTGGGCAAGGCAGCAGTCCCTGCTGGATTGGTACCTATGTAGTTGCCCCGCACTACATTTCCCGTGGAAGTGTTGCCGGCGATGAAGATCCCGGAGTTGGTGAAGCGATTGATCGCTAGTCCTTGGACGGTGCTGTTGCTGCCTATGATTAGTATGCCGTTGATTCCAGGCCCGGCACTGGCTCCACTTAGCTCAATTAGTAAGTTGCCCGAAGTCGCCCCTGGTTGGCTGAAACCGTCAATGGTTACGGCCGCGGTAATGGGTGGTAAGGAACTCAGGGGCGCGATCGTCTGCACGCCTGCACCGGGAATGGCAAAGTTAATATTGTGTGGTGGTGCGGCAGTGGCATTCGCATCCGTAATCGCTTGTCGCAGCGAACCCGGCCCAGCGTCAGCGGTATTACTGACAATAAAAGTAGCCAATGTGTGTCCATAGGCTGCCATTACTTCTGGCTCGATCGCCAATCCTGTTTTAATCGCTCCAGTAGCGTATTCAAGTACCCAGTTTCCGCCTTTTTGGGCACTCCCGGTCATATCTGCTGAAGCAGCAATATTAGCTTTTGTTAACTTGCTCAGCTTTTGTACAAACGCTTCTCCTTTTTTACCTGCTGCTACGTTACATCCGTATAGCAGAATTTCAAATCGATTTTGAATTGAGTTGACAGATGACGAAAACCACCGTTTCAAACAGCCGCTATATGTTTCTAAATTGTCGGAATTCAGGCTAGTTTGCCCTAGCTGCAAACTTCCCGAGTCCCCGTGAGAAATAATGTGAACGCTTTCTATACCTTTGCGGCTCTGCAATGCTTCGGCAATTTGTTCGATGCCGTCGCGCGCCCGATCGACTAAAATTACATCTATCCCCGCTTTAACACCGACCGCCAGACTTTGCCAATCTTCAACTGCTGAATCTACGAAGACTATTTGTATGTTTTTCATAATTACTGTTCCCCCAGGCACCTAATTAGGTTTTCAAAACGTTGTTTCCGTGCAATGATATGCCCTACTTCAATCCACCACAAATACGGCTACCACAAAACCCGCCTTCAACTCAGTAAAAGTTGCACAGACAAAGTTTTACAATCATCTATTTTTGTGATTATTGTAAATTTGTTGGAGCTGGAAATTTGCTTTCTCGCACTTTTTCATTCTCAACTTAAAAAAACCAGACCGCTGGTACAACTAGCTTGTTCCCGATTCCGGAAATCTTTCAAAAAACATCAACATAATTTACACAACTTAATGTTATGTTTTTTACTAAGTACACTTTTGTGAACAAGAATCCCACTCTACGCAAATTCCAAACCGAAAGAGTGGTAAGTATCCAGCAATTCTTCAATCTCAAATCTCAAACCGCAGGAATGGGATTTTGGCAAATCCAGCATGTCTCTCATAACATAGAGGAATAGCCGCTAACATGGCATCATAGAAACTTGTCCCTCACATAATTGAAATCGATGACCGCTCAAAACTCCCCCGTTTCCCCCGTCACTTGGAAAGAAGACCGAGTTGTGCTAATTGACCAAAACCGACTCCCCCAAGAATACGGTGTAGTTGAAATTAGCCGCTGCGAAGATATGGCTGAGGCGATTAAAACTATGATAGTCCGAGGTGCTCCGGCGATCGGGGTAGCAGCAGCTTACGGGATGTATTTGGGTGCGAGGGAAATCGAAACGGGCGATCGCACCGAATTTCTCGCTAAACTAGAAGAAGTTGGGGACTTATTGCGATCGACTCGTCCCACTGCGGTTAATTTGTTTTGGGCAATATCGCGAATGCTAAAAACAGCCGAGAAAACTAGCGGTTCTGTCGAACAAGTGCAAAAAACTTTGTTAGAAATGGCCAAAACCATTCAAGCAGAAGATTTGCAAACTTGTAAAGATATCGGCGACAAAGGTTTAGAAGTTCTGCCAGCTACACCCGAAAAATTGAACTTACTAACTCACTGCAATGCAGGTGCATTAGCAACAGCCGGCTACGGAACTGCTTTAGGTGTATTTCGTTCTGCTTGGCGAGAAGGAAGACTCGGAAGAGTTTTTGCAGACGAAACTCGGCCCCGTCTCCAAGGTGCCAAACTAACCACTTGGGAATGCGTACAAGAAGGAATTCCCGTGACATTAATAGCCGACAATATGGCCGCTCACTGCATGAAACTCGGCATGATTCATGCAGTAGTTGTCGGTGCAGATAGAATCGCTGCTAATGGCGACGCTGCCAATAAAATTGGCACTTACAGTTTAGCAATTGTTGCCAAAGCTCACAACGTCCCGTTTTTTGTCGCTGCTCCTCTGTCAACAATTGATTTTGAACTTTCCGACGGCAGCAAAATCCCCATTGAACAACGCGATCCAGTTGAAATGTATCAAGTTGGAACTACCCGAATTTGTCCTGTGGGAGTAGAATTTTACAATCCCGCTTTTGACGTAACTCCGGCGGAATTAATATCGGGAATAATCACAGAACACGGCACGGTTGCTCCTGGGGCGTTGAAACAGTTTCAGGCAAAACAATTAGTTTAATTATATGTTTCTCAACTGCTCATTCCACCTGGTTTCTGTGAAATTAAGCAGGATTTATAGCAGCAGCAACTGGCAGATAAAAGTTGCGATCGCAGCTCTAACTCTGCCAGTTGTTTTCAGTCCTGTCTCGGAAGCTCAAGTGTCACAAACGCTTAAAGCTAAGGAATCACAAGCCAAAAAATTTGTGGGTTCGATGAATAAAGCTCAGCAAGTTTACTATGCTGAAAAAGCAGGCTTTACAAGTTCTGTGTCCAATCTATTGGTTTATATGGGTCTCCAAGTTAAACCTAACTCAGCCAATTACAGCTACTCGATTGGCATGGTGAAAAAAGGTGCTGTATTTAACTACGGAGTATCGAAGCAAGCTAATCTCAAAAGTTTTGTGGGGGGAGTCTTTTTGGTGGGAAACAAGACCAAAACAATCTTGTGTGTAAATGCTGCTCCTGGCAAGACTAAACCACCTAATCCAACTAATACCAAAGGGGTTTTAGAATGCGCTGCTGGTACAGCAAAACTTGCTCAATAAATTATGTCTAATTTACTGTGTAATTTAGCAAATAACTGGATAGTAAATGCAGCTTTAGCTAAGCAATTGCTGGAACAAGAAGCTACTTTACTAGATGCTCGCGCACCCATTTTAAAGTGGTTTTGCCGTCTCCCACCAGCTATTCCCGTAACTTGGCAGGAATTTTCTCAATCGCACTTTCCCCACCAGGGAAAAATTATCGAAAATAACACAGTGTTAACTCAAAAACTGCAAGCAATTGGTATTTGTCAAGACAAACCTGTCATAGTCGTTGCCGATTCCGTGAAAGGGTGGGGCGAAGACGGGCGAATTGTTTGGATGTTGCGGACTTTGGGGCACGAAAAAGCAGTTTTTGTCGATGGAGGATATAGGGCTTTCATCAAAGCGGGAATTAATCGAGTAAAAGCTGCAAACAATCCACCGAAAACAGGAGATTTTGTAATATCTCGCCGCTCGAATTGGGAAATTCAGCGGGATGAATTGAAAGCTATTTTAGGCAATGATAATTTAGTAGTTATCGACGCCAGAGAGCGGCGAGAATATGCAGGTAAAACGCCTTACGGAGAACAGCGGGGCGGCCACATTCGTGGTGCGGTTCACCTTTACTACAAACAGTTGATGGACAAACAAGGAAAACTGCTGAGTCGTGGCGAGATTGTTGCTATTTTGCAGCAAAAAGGAGTTTCGCAGTCAACTCAAATTGTGAGTTATTGTAGTGGGGGAATTCGCTCTGCATGGTTGACTTGTGTGTTGACAAATGCGGGATTTAATGCTAAGAATTATGCAGGTTCAATGTGGGAATGGTCGGCGTCGCCTGCAGATACCTATCCTTTGTCAGTAATCCTTTCACGGGCGGGCTAGAAGCCCACCCCACAGAAAATTTAATGTTTGTGGAACAGGCCGGAAAGCCTGTTCTTGAGAATGGTATCTGAACTCAGATTCAACCTATTAACTACAAACGATCGAGGTTGAGAATCTCAACCGACTTGTTCGATATACTGAGCGAGATCGTCGCGCAGGCGGCTGAGTTCGGCTTCGGTGGTCACGCGCACGCGATCGTCCCTAACCGTAATCAGCACTTTCGCAGCAAAAGGAGTTGGCCAGATATTCGGGTTGCAGAAAACTTCCAAAAATACATCTCCTGCATACCGATATTCCATCGGTTTTTGGGGAGAAGCTTTAGCGCCAGCAGTTTTGGCTGCTACAGCTTTCAAGCTTTCCATCAAAGCTGCAATTTCGTTTTGCAAATCCCGCGCGGCTTGCGGGGAAAAGCTAAAGGATACAGAACCTTCGACTAAATTCAGTGTCAGCGGAGAAAGAGACATGGGCAATGAAATTTAACATACAATTGTTAATGATAAAATATACAATAACCTAAAAGAAGTACCTGCCAGCTAAATTGAGCGGCGAAACTGCTATTAATTAAAATTTGTCTCAAGAAGCTAGCCTAAATTAATGAAGATAAATCTAGTCGCAAGCTAGATTACGCAATAGTTTTAACCTGTTATGACTTGATAAGCTTTAAACTAGAAACCAGAAAACTTGAGGGCAGATCGAGGAGAGTTTATGGTTGCCGATAACCGTTCCGAAGTCCGCAAGGTTTTAATAATTACTTTATTGCTAAATTTGCTGGTGATGGCAATTAAAGCAGGCGTGGGATGGCTGACTGGTTCCCTCAGTTTGCTGGCAGATGCTTTGCACAGCGTCACGGACAGCGCTAATAATATTTTAGGATTGGTAACTAATCATTATGCCAATCCGCAGCCCGATCGCGATCATCCCTACGGACACCAAAAATTTGATGCTCTCGGAGCTCTGGGAATTGCTGCTTTTCTGGGAATTGCCTGTTTTGAAATTCTCAGCGGTGCTGTCGAAAGGCTGATTAACGGGGGTAAAGTTGTCAAAATATCCCCAAATGAACTGTGGATTTTGCTGATTGTACTGGGGATTAATATTTTTGTCACTTTTTACGAGCGCAGAGTTGGCAAACGTCTCGGTAGCGCGATTTTAGTGGCTGACGCTCAGCACACGATGAGCGATGTTTGGGTGACAATTATGGTCATCGGCGGGTTGATTGGTGTTTGGCAAGGGCAGGTTTGGAATATACCTCAATTGCAATCCCTGGATGTGTTTTTGTCTTTTCCTGTGGCTGTTTTGGTATTTAGCAGCGGTTGGAAAGTTTTAAGGGAAAATCTGCCTTGGTTGGTGGATGAAATGGCGATCGCACCGGAAGTTATTCAGGCGATCGCAATGGATGTGCCCGGCGTTGTTAATTGTCACTCGATCGCCTCCCGTGGCGTTGTAGGGCGTCAAGTATTTATTGATATGCACATGATTGTAGATGCTGTCGATGTAGAAACAGCTCACGGGATTACAGAAGAAGTAGAAGCCCGTTTGGAAGAACGTTTCAGCCCTGTACGCATCTTAATTCACGTTGAGCCGCCGGCTTACGAGTCCGACCAAATTAGCTACGATTCTGAAGAAAAGGAAGAAGGAAAGAGGAAGCAGGAAGGAGGAAAAATGTAGGCTGTATCCCGAGCAAACAGCAGGTTGAGGGATGAAGGAGGAAGGGGGTTTTTGCGATCGCAATTCCTCCAATTTTTTAAATGTTATCAAGGGAATTAGAGCGATCGCACTTAATTTAGTAGCAGTTTTCCACAGGAAAAAGGGGGTTTTCCACAGAAAAGGGCAAGTTTTCCACAATAGATCGATCGGCTGTCGTCGATTTCTGTCTTTCTATTTGTATAAATTCCAAGTATTTTGAATTTCTGTAGCCATTTCCCCCCGCAAATGCCAAGGTAGCAAAATCCCCACTTTTGAACCGAGAGCTCGCAGCCATCTCAACGGGTAGTGCGGATGGAATTTTTACTTTATTTTATCTGGTGCTAGCCTATCTACTCTCGATCGTAGCGGAAATTCTCCTACTCTGTTTTAGCGGACTATTCTCTTAATTCAGAGAAAGATGAAGAAATGTTTCGATCGAGTTGGATTGGGGGAGTGAGTGCGATCGCGCCTGAGTTGGTGAAAAAGCGATCGCCTTCTGCCAAAATCAAAATTCAAGCCTCCAAAATCGATCTGTTCAGCCATTTCAAAACTGCATCGATCGGGTTCGGATGGTTAGGAGAAATGCGTTTTACATTGTCGCAGTGCTAAGTATGATGTTATCGGATGCTTCTGGATTTGTAGTGGATGGTTAACTGTACCAAGCGCGATAAAATTCTGGATAACTCATATTTTGGGCGCAGTGCCACAGTATAGCATAGCAACTTTCGTAGTGTTCTGATTCTTCAGCTAGTAATTCATCATTAAAAAGCTCTTTTGTATTTGCTACGACTCTTGGGAATAAATCACTAGGAATCGCCATCTTGACTCTCCAAATATCCAGATCGTATAGCTCATAAATAGCTTGCTTTGATTTTAGAGCTTCAACCCGTGCTTGAAGCGATTTTCTTATATTATAACCTGAACTTAAACTTTCCTGTTCTATTGTAAAAATCAATGGCTCGACTATCTTATTGACTTTAATTAAGTTAATCCGCTTATTTATAACATTTAAATTTATTTTTTTAAATGTCCAATCAGATAACATCAAAAAACGATGACGTTTACTACCTTGGAACAGGTGATGGTTTTGGCGTAACAAACAATGAAATACTTCACGTATTTCTAAGTCTTTAGGATGGGTTTCCCATAAACTTCTAGCTGCATACAAGCGATAACCTTCATCAGTGCCATTCAAAATTGAGTGTTTTAGAAATTCAACACCTTCCCGATTACTAGGATCTATTTTCACTAAAGTTTGTGCAATTTTTAACTTCACTTCTTCATTGTGATCAGCTTGTAATAAACAAACTAAAGTAGGAATAATTTTAGAAAAATTTGAAAAAATCTCTAATTCTGAAAATTGTAAAATTACCTCTTTAACCAAGCTCTTATGCCTGAGTACATCTAAGAGAGTGATTAACACGTGTGGATTGCCAGGGTCAATTTGATCTAAATATTTAGCACCCCTTATTCGTAAACAATCATAGAGAAAGGGAAAATCAGAAAAGTTTAGAATCAACTGATTTGGTCTGATACATTCGATCAAAGCTTTGATGATTTTTGGAATCAATATGCCAGATTCTGTTAATGCTGCACAAACTTCTTCAAAGAGCATAACATCACCAAAATATCGATAATGATAAGCCTGATTAATTAAAAAATTGACAACTTTAATGTGATAAGGATTAATTCGGAGTATCATTCGAGCAGCAAGCACGCGAGTCACATCATCGTTATTATCATTTTTTAGTATTTTAGTTAATCGATCGACTACTCTTATTATATCGGTTTCTTGTAAAGTTGCTCTAGCGGTTGCTTCAAGTGGATCGAAACTTTCTAAACAGATTGAATCACTAAAACTCCACTCAATTACTGTATCAATCATTTCATCACCCAAGGAAAAGTATCGAAATTCAGAGAGACCTGCGACGCCAATAAAATAGGATTGAAAACTATAAAATTCCTCACAGTTATCATCAAAATTAAGTAGATTTTTTAATAATTCTTCTTTGATATTTTGCTGTATGCGGTCTTGTCCCAACCAAAGCAATATTACTTCTTTCCACTGCGGTTCAAAAATGCGATAAATACCTTCATCTGGATTATGAGGAACGTGAGTTAGGAAAAAATGCCAATGATCGATCGCCAAGGAGGCAAAATATTCCTGGAATGTAGGATGAAAGAATGCGTAAACAGGTTCATCTGTTGCAGCTTCTAGATCTACCAAATTCAGCCAACCGAGATCCCAGGCTAATTTAAAAAGCCTATCGCCCATTTCTTGCTGAATTAAACTCAGCGGCAAGCGAAATCGAGTATCGCTATCCAATCCTGCTATAGACAAACGACCGAGGGCTTGATGTAATTCTTCTCGCAAACCTGGTTGAGTCGCCCAATCAATAACCGTTTGGGATGGTTTCCACTCATAGAAATAGCGGACAAAGTGTTGATATAGTTCGGCTTTTGTTTCTGGTAATTCGACTTGCTTATTTTTGCTGGATATTTGACACAGTAGAGATAAGCGAAGCGGATTTTTTACGAGTTGGTAGATGCGTTCTTTTTGCGGTTCTTGCAGTTTTTTCTGTAACTCCTGTCCCCGTTGAATATTTTTTGCTTCAGCAAACCACTGCTGAATAAAATCCTCTACTTGCTCTTGTTTAAACTCCTGAGTTTTGTAAGTATCAAAGCCTGTGAGGGGATTGTTGAGACGGGCATCCCAAACATTGGTTCGACAGGTCAAAACAACCCGCACATTACCCAACCAATCAGTAAGCTGGTTTCTAATTTCCTCTAAGGACAAACAACTATTCGCCCCTAAAGCCATTTCATCAACACCATCGAGTAATAGCCAAATTCCACCTTGACGCAAGCGTTTTTGTAGAGATGTTTCATGAAACTTCTCTACATCAATATCAGGATAAACCAGAGAAATTGCTTCTGGCAACCATTCCTGAATAATGTATTCTTTCAGTGTCTTTCCTTGCAAGCTTGCCAGCGCAATGCAAATCGGCAAGTCTTGATTATTTTCATAAATGCGAGTGGCGATTTTATCTAACAGCGTTGTCTTTCCTGCTCCTGGTTCGCCCACAATAGCAATATGCTGATTTTTTCCAGTAGGGTTTTGTCCAATAACGTCAGTCATGAATTCATCATGCTCGTAAATTCGGGTAACAACTTCCGATTCTAATTGATGTAACAGTTCCATAGGCACATTGCCACTGCGACGCTGCTGCTGTTTGCGTTCGATTAATCCTAGTGGTACAAAAACATTGATTTCAAATCCCATTTCTGTCGCTCTCCGTCTAAAGCGTTGCTCCTCTTGCTGCTCGTGTAACATTGATTGGCAAACTCGCTGCCAATCAATGGCAATGTTTGGCTGTGGCTCTAGCTCGGAATTCTGCAAGTTTGAGTCATGTTCGGCAATAAATTTTATGGGTTCAAATCCTAATGCTTTAAGAATTGAAATAGCATAGTTTCTATCGACTGGATTTCCCTTTAAAAAGCGTTTCACTGTGCTATTACTCACATACGCTTGCCTTTCAAGGTCTTCTTGAGACCAGCCCCGTTTATCTGGATTTAGTGGCTTCTCCAATTCAGCCATCCGTTGACGAACTTTATCCAAACCTGCGCCATCAATCCGAACACTGCGAGATGCCATAGTTTGACTCATTCCTAACAAACAAAGTGGATGAAATTGAGAATTTTGCATCAGTTGCATAGCCCGCCAGGGGTTTAAACCCCTGGCTCATAGCGAAAGTCCTCTGCAAGAGGACTAAATGCTGACCCAAAAAAGCGCTCTTCAGTCCACTTAAGTGGACAGTAGCTCTTAGCCGTGGACTTGATTCCACGGCGGGACAACAGCACAGGCGCAAAATCTCAATCAAAACTATCCCTAGCATAGTCAGCATCAAGTTTCTTGACCAGTTCAGATCAGTTCACTTTTTTCTGAACCGTTTTGCTCTGGAGAAATCCAGTTGACTCCAATAGGCTTGAATCATTAACACTCAAAGGTTCAGCTTATGACAGCCTTTCAACTCAGCCTTTTCCCAGACGAGCCACCCACTCCCCTCGACTCCCTTAACAAAAAGAGAAGGGTAAAACTCCCATCCCAACCAACTGTAATAGAGCAATCCTGCACAACCCATAGAGCCGCACAACTGTTGGAGGTATCCACCACAACTCTCTACCGCGCTCGGAAAGAAGGCAAACCTTACCAGAAGGGCGCTTGGACTGCCACCGCTATTGGTGCAAACGCTTGGACAGTCATCTACAACCCCCTTAATTCCCACTAACCCTAATCGGAGATAAAACTCATGCTATACGCCTTTGACTGTGACAATTCTTTGTCTTCATTTCCCCAATTCCAAAGCGGAGAAATCATCAACGAGTTAGAAACGATCGCGATCGATATTCTAGAGATAATTTTAGGCGATCGCTTCCGTTACTGTCCCCAAGTTCCCCTAGAAATCATCTGTTCTCGTCCAGAAACTTTCACCCGTCTTCCCATTGAACTTTGGAAATTTTGGGTTAGTTCCAGAGTCGATATCGCCTTGATGGAACGCGGTTATTGTGCTAGTCGCAAAGCCAAACTGGTGATAGAATGTCAATCTCATTGCCACGATCGCCCAGAGGTGCAGGTGCGCGATCGCAAAAAAGCCCGACTCCTTGCATCTGTTGGCGTTCCCTTAGTATACCTGCGACAAATCGATCGAGATCGACGCTTCTATCGTTTCTACACTCCCAATGGACAAAAAGAAGTCTTCTACAACTCAATTACCCAGCAAGGACGGACAGAACTGGAAGCATTTTTGCAACACTATTCAACACAGTTGACAGTTGACAGTTGACAGTTGACAGTTGACTCTTAGACTATAAATTTTCTGTGTAAGTCCTGTAATTAACACAGGACTTACAGACGGCATCTATCCAAATCGAAAATCAATAATCGACAATGGTATTACTCCCACTCGATCGTTCCCGGCGGCTTAGAAGTAATATCGTAAACCACCCGGTTCACCCCCTTAACCTCATTCACAATCCGATTCGAGATCAGTTCCAACAAATCGTAAGGAACCCGCGCCCAATCAGCCGTCATCCCGTCTTCACTCTTAATAAACCGCAGAACGATCGGGTAAGCATAAGTGCGCTGATCGCCCATCACCCCTACACTGCGAATCGGTAGCAAAACGGCAAAAGCTTGCCAAAGTTCGCCGTACAATCCGTGGCGGTTAATTTCTTGGCGAACAATGAAGTCAGCATCCCGCAAAATATTTAGTCTCTCTGCGGTAACTTCTCCTGTAATCCGAATCGCCAATCCCGGGCCCGGGAAAGGTTGTCGGTTCACGATTTCTTCCGGTAGCCCGATCGACCGGCCGACTTTTCGCACTTCATCCTTAAACAGTTTTCGCAGCGGTTCGATCAGCTTGAATCGCAAATCTTTCGGCAAACCCCCCACGTTGTGGTGGCTTTTAATTTTAACAGCAACTCGTTCGCCGCTTTTCGGGTCTGCATTAGTGTCAGCCGACTCAATCACATCAGGATAAAGAGTACCTTGTGCCAGGTAGTCGAAGGGGCCCAGACGCTTCGATTCTTCTTCAAATACGTTGATAAATTCGTGACCGATCCGCTTGCGTTTTACCTCCGGATCGGTAATCCCTTCAAGTTGAGCTAAAAAGCGTTCGCGAGCATTAACATACTCAACGTCAATGTGGAATTGCTCTTTAAATAATTTTACCAACCGTTCTGGTTCATACTTGCGCATAAACCCTTGGTCGATAAACATACAGGTAAGTTGGTCGCCGATCGCCTTGTGCAGCAAAAAAGCCAAAGTAGAAGAATCTACACCGCCGGATAAAGCCAGCAAAACTCGTTTATCCCCCACTTGCGCGCGAATTTCGCGAATCGATTGCTCCACAAAAGTAGCAGTCGTCCAAGTCGGTTCGCACTCGCAAATGTGGTAAACAAAATTGCGAATTAAAGCTATTCCCCCGATCGAGTGAACTACTTCTGGATGGAACTGAACGCCGTACAAATTTTTCTCGTGGTTAGCAACAGCAGCAGACGGAGTATTGTCCGTGTGAGCGAGGATCTCAAAACCCGACGGCAACTCAGAACAGGAGTCTCCGTGGCTCATCCACATCGTGCTGCCCTCTTCGACATTTGTCAGCAAATCCGTAGGATCGTCAATAAATAGCGATGCCTTGCCGTATTCGGCTAACTTAGCCCGCTCAACCGTTCCTCCGAGCTGCTTTACCATCAACTGCATCCCGTAACACACTCCCAACACCGGTATTCCCAAATTCCAAATTTCTGGGTCGCATTGGGGAGCTCTTTCATCGTATACAGAACTCGGGCCTCCTGACAGAATAATTCCTTTAGGATTGATAGCTTTTAACTGTTCTGCCGTAGTGCGGTAAGAAATAACTTCTGAATATACTTGAGTTTCGCGAATGCGGCGAGCAATCAGTTCGGAATATTGCGAACCGAAGTCGAGAATCACGATCGTCTGGCGATCTATCTGCTCCAGAAAAGAGTTTGTTAGGACTGATTCAGTTTCTATTTGAGTAGTCACGGTTATTGCGTAATTGCTAATTGCTAATTGGACCGAAAGTAGCGGAGGTATCTGTCGCCGTCTCATTGCAAGACTGAGGAAGGCGAGCAACCATTAGTCGCTAGGAATAAATCTTATTTATACTAGATTGCTGTCAGCGATGTTAGCCGATTAATAGAGTCGAGGGCAAGCATAGATTTAGTTCGATCCTTACCCTAATTAATTGAACTATTGCGTCAAAAAATTCGTCCCGAAGCAACCTAGTATAATTAAGGTCTAGGGACTAAGAATTATTAATTGTTAAATATTATCCCTGACCGATGTTTTAAACATAATTCAGGGATATTCACACTACATTAACAAATTTGGGTCAGAAATGTATCTCCTATGTCACTTTTAACAATAATTTTGCGATCGCGCCCGAACATCACCGAGCCCACGGGGATGCGCAAGTTAGTGTGAGTAAAAATGCAATCCGATGAGCGCAAGTCTATTTGTCGGGCGATGTCGCCGTAAATTCGATCGACCCAATTGCTGCCAGTTTGAGCGTCCAAAGCCCGCAATTGTCCGAGAGCATCTTCCGCCGTCGCTGCGGCAAAAATTTCCGAACACGCATCAGCGGGCATTCCAGCTTTAGCACAGTAAGCTGTGAGAATTTCCCTGCGCCCGTCAGCGAGGTGGTGGTGAGTGTGAAAAATTCCCGCCGCCAATTTCATCAGTTTCCCGTGATAGCCAAACAGCAAAATTGACTGCACGCCCTGACATCCTGCTTCTACAAGCAGCGGGCCCAGCCAGTTAGCGGTTTTGACGAGCCGATCGGGATTGATCCCCAATTGTCGCGCCAAATCCAAGCCGTTTTCGCCGATGCAGAATACTAAAGTGTCAAACAGTTCGGCTTTTTGTTGCAGTTGTTCGCGGTAAACTTCCAACTGTCCCGGGGCGCTCAGGGGTTGAGAAATGCCAGTGGTACCCAGCAGCGAAAGTCCTTCTACCACGCCGAAAGCTTCGTTAGAAGTGCGGGTGGCTAGTTGGCGCCCTGACGGCAGAATCAGGGTGACAGTAATTTTTTCGGACGGTGCGAGTTCTCGGCTCAGATTCGATCGCAGCAGCCGCATCGCGTAATCATAGATTGCCGCTCCTCCACCTGCTTTGTGATGTCCAATTCCCTCGCCGCCAACAATCTGTATTTGTTCCCCTTCTTCCCCTCTCCCCAATTCCACCATTGCCCAAACGGGGGTATTCCGAGTCAGATCGAGATTGTCCCCCGGATCGGAGCGAGTCACGCCCAAAGCGGTACCAGTTTTGAGCACAGATGCCTGCTCGATCGGAATTGCTGCGGTTATTGGGGGTTCCAGTAAATTCACTGATACACTATCTAAAGACTTAATACCATCACGCAAGCACCGCAAAGCTGCAAGTGCAGCAGCACAGGCAAATACTGGCAGTGTATACCCGGATAAAGGTTGAGTTTTGGTCACGCTCAAATTCAGAAATCCGTAAATTTGCCGGCGATCGACATCACGCCTTCGCAGTGATACCCCTCAAACATTTAAGTTTGATTCTAGGGTTTGCTATTATCATCAGTTAGCGTAAATTTTGTCAAGTCATTATTTTGTCCTGCCAGTTGCCGATCGCAGCCACAGTTTTCTTGAGGTGCGCTCGCCAACAACCGACTCCGAAGCCTTACGGGCACGTACGGGTGATTTCCCTAAACAACCAGGAATCTCGATCGCGAGCGCTGGGACTGACCAACTGATTCCAGGAATTAAGTACAATTACTGTAAACAGGTTCAAAAAAAAGATGGTTACAGCTATCTTGCACAGACGTTGCACCCTTTTTCCTCGCATCTACCCCGTCCTGAGTACAGGTATGGTGAGGGGTTCGCAGGAGGAGGAAAGATGAAGACCGCCACTACCTTCACGGCGTCAGTTGTTTCGGATTCAACCGCTCAACTAGATCCAGAAACCACCGCATCCAACACCATTGTTTTGCAACCCAAGGGCTGCCTCGGCGGCATCGCTGTCCTAGATTTCCAAACCAATTTGGAGCAAGCCTTAGAAACGGCTGCCCTTGGAGTTGTCGTGGATATGCAGCAAGTGGATGCTGTCGCCCCAGAGGCAATTGCCGCCCTGGCCCGAGGGCTGGAGTTAGCAGCTATACTCGGCAAGTCGATCGTCTTACATTCTATAGATTTAGCTAGCCGTAAAGGTTTGAGAGCCGAGTGGAGGATCTCGCGCGAAATTTGCTTTGGCCCTTGGGGGGACTTGTTTGAGGTGGAATTCGAGCAATTTTTGTCAGGCGAAAAGCTGCGATCGCTTCCTTGTTAAGCGCTAACACCTAATTTTGTACAATTAGCAAATTTATATCTCCCAAGCGGTTGATGTCCAAGCGATCGCTTGCCCTCTATATTAATAACCATTACCCGGAAGTGCCAGTCTAGCTTTCAAGCTAACATCTTGAAGGCGGGGCTGGTTTTATCTTAATAGGCTAGCTCAGCAATTCCTAGCAGAAATATTAAATTTTTTTGACACCTGCGCATGAAAAATAATTTAATGGCCGGCCAGCCTCAAACCCTTGCCCAACCAAGATTTTGCAATTAATTCTTTAATCTGCGATCTAAAATATAAAATTCTATGACTTATGGTTGAACCAGTTGCAGAGTTAAATCAACCTCTATCTTTCCAGACTCCAGAAATACTAGATAATCAAATATCTCAGCTCGTTCTACCTCCAAAAACAGCTCTCAAAATTTCTAAACAAGACATTCGCTCGACTCTCAAAGCCTCAATTCTGGACGGCGTTTTTGCCAGTGTCTTCGAGTCGGCGACCGCCGGCGTGCTGCTGAGCAACTTCTTGCTGCAACTCGGTGCCAGCAGCGTGGAAATAGGTATATTCTGTGCTATTCCGATGGTGGTAAATCTCCTGCAACCATTAGGAGCCTACATCGCAGACAGGACAACCAGTCGCTACTGCTACAACCTAGGGATATTCGGCGTGTCTCGCCTGCTGTGGCTGGTGCTGGCGGTGGCAATTGTTTGGGGCTCCCAGCACGCAGACTCCCACCAACTGCTGCTGTGGACGCTGGCAACCGTCCTAGCAGCTAGCGTGCTAGGAGCTTTTGCCAGTGCTAACTGGTTTAGTTGGCTCGCCGCCGTGGTTCCTCAACGTTTGCGGGGACGCTATTTTGGCTTTCGCAACAGTGCTACGAGCTTGATTAGTTTGCTGGGAGTGCCGCTCATGGGATTGTCCGTGTCAGCTTGGGGCGCCGATCCAATTTTGGGCTACGGTGTTGTTTTATTGGTGGGTGTTTTGGCAGGAATGATTAGTTTGGGGTGTCAATTCTTCATGGTTGATGTGAATCCGCAGGTATACAAACAATATGCAGAGAGCGATCGACTTACAGAGAAAAAAGAAAAGGAAATAACAGATTTTGTGCCTTCTGTGTTCAAAGATTCTAATTTCTTAATGTTTATTCTTTACTTCAGCATCTGGACATTTGCAGTTAATCTCAGCGCGCCTTTTTTTAATATCTACCTGCTGAAAGAATTAAGCTTGGATGTGAGTTTGGTAACGATTTACACCAGCTTGAGTTCCGGGGCAAATCTACTGCTGCTGATGTTTTGGGGCAAGTTGGCCGATCGCTTGGGAAATCGCCCGCTGCTAATTGCGGTGGGGCTGGTGGTGGCGATAACGCCTTTGCTGTGGTTGGGTACGGGCAATTACCCGTTTGCGGTTTGGGTGTGGCTGCCGCTGCTGCACTTGCTGGCGGGAACGACTTTAGGGGCGATCGTCTTGTGCACTAACAATATTCAAATGGAGATAGCGTCGATCGAGCAACCTTCGACTTATTTTGCGATCGCCGCAGCAGTTTCGGGATTAGCTGGGGCTTTGGGAACTACAGCCGGCGGCTTTCTAGCCCAACTTCCCGGCATGAGTTTGGGAGCACTCTTTGCCCTCTCGGCTGCTGTGCGATTGGTAGGCTTGCTGCCTTTGATTTTGGTGCGAGAACCCCGCAGCCAGTCGCTGCGGTCGATCGTCCCTACTTTTGGACGCTTCAAATTAAACCGGGGCTAGAAAATTTTCGCACAAATTTATCGATCGAGAAACTTGAAAAGCCCACAGATTGTTAAAAACTTCAAGCACATCGCAGAAAATCTGAGAGTCGCTGCAACAAATTTTCATCCAAAACACAGTCCAAACCTGCTATGCGTGTGGCCAATACGTCACCATTATCTTGCAGATAACTGACAACTCGATCGGATATAGCTGTTCTCAAAACTGACCAGGCAGAGCGTAAATGTGTTTAAATGTTTGTTAGCTATGGCATCAGATCGTTACTCCTGTTAGGAGAATCAAGCATTTTCCCCGAACCAAAGCTACTATTTCACACTCTAAATTTTTTACTTTTTAAGAGAATCGAGCCTTTTCCCAGAACCAAAGCTACTATTTCACTCTGTAAACATTTTAATTTAAGAAATATAAATAAAATTAACATTTTAATACAGCAAACTAGACTATAGGGTGTTTTGGGACTAATATCCTGAGAATCGAAATAGCTAAAGATTGCCCAGCCACATAACAATTTCAAGCCAAAAATTAGCAGGGAGCGCCTGACGCGACAGAAAAACGCGAATTGGCAATTCTCTTGTAACCGATTACCAATGACAGCTCGCTATCAAATTTCCGATTCAAAGAGAGAATGTAAATATGAAACGTCTGATCGTTTGCTGTGATGGAACTTGGAACAAACTAGATACTGAGTGCCCAACTAATGTGCTTAAGCTTGCCCAGGCAGTGACACGAACAGCTAGTGACGGGGTTCCGCAGATCGTGTTTTATGACGAGGGAATTGGAGTCGACAGTAACAAGATTGTGGGCGGAGTCACTGGGCTGGGAATCGATAAAAATATACAAGATGCCTATCGTTTTCTTTCTCTCAACTACGATCGCGGTGACGAAATCTATCTATTCGGGTTCAGTCGCGGTGCTTACACAGTCAGGAGTCTAGCGGGGATGATCTATTGCTCCGGTCTCCTATCCCGCCGTTATATTACCAAGGCATCAGAAGCTTACGAGCTTTACCGTGACCGAGGCCTTAAACCAAATGATGACAAAGCAAAGAGTTTCCGCAAAGATTACGGCAAAGATAACGGCGATCGCGTCCCGATCACCTTGCTTGGTTGTTTCGACACCGTTGGAGCCCTTGGTATTCCTCTTGTACCGGCCTTGAAGAAGTTTGAGGGACAGATCAAAACAAGGTACAAGTTCCACGACACCACTTTAAATAAGGATATTGATAATGCGTTGCACGCCGTTGCGATCGACGAAATTCGCGAAGTCTTTGATGTTACCCTGATGAAGAAAAATCCTGATGCCCCGAACCAGAAGCTTCGTCAAGTTTGGTTTCCAGGCGAGCATGGCTGCATCGGCGGTGGAACGCCAGCATACCGCGGGTTATCAGATGCTGTCTTGAAGTGGATGTTGGATCAAATCAGTGACTATGAATTGAAACTGGAATTCGAGCCAGAGGCCATTGAGGATATCAAGCCTGATTATAAGGTTCCATTTAAAAACGATCCTGGGTTCTTCAAATGGGCAGGAATCAAGTTGCGCGAGGTGAGGGAGAGCATTGACGATCTTCATGAAAGCGCGATCGAGCGTTTTCAAAGTGTAGACATCCCGTACCACCCCAAGAATCTAGAACCGCTTTTATTATCTAATAAACCCTTAAAACTAATTGCAGAGGATAAAGAAGACTCGATCAAGAACCCGGCAGAATTGAGGCTTGGCAATCAATCGAATCTACAAGAACCAAAAGGAAAAACCATATCGAATCTACAACAACCCAAACGAGAAACAATTATGCCTTCAAAAAGAGACACCTCAAGAGACGGGCAGAAAAACAAAATCGAGACTTTGCTTTTAACTAACTTCAAGCCACTTTGGAAATTCATTCAAAGCAACGAGGGGCTTAGCAAAAAAGTGAACAAAACTCTGATTAACAATGCCGTCTTAAAAATTCCAACTCGCCCCTATGCGTTTAGTACCATGTCTCCCTACACCTCTTGGGAGTCATTAAACGATCGCTCTTATTCGGGACTTCATCTACCGCCTACTGATTGGAAGCCTTTAACAAATAAAAGCTACGTAGGGGTTAATTTAAGCCCCACAGAGAATTTTGAAAAGAATCTCCCGCCTATTAAGGATTTGGAGGTTTTGTACCGCAAAAAAGGAGGGAAGACGAAATATTCGGCCAAATCCTCTCTTATGTTCCCCTATTTCGTGCAATGGTTTACCGACAGTTTCCTGCGAACAGATCGACTGGATCACCGCAAAAATAGCTCCAACCACCACATCGATCTGTGTAACGTCTATGGGTTGAACGCAAATATTACTAAGCTGCTGAGATCTCATCAAGGAGGCAAGCTAAAGAGCCAAATTCTCAATGGCGAAGAATATCCTCCTTTTTACTATGATGAGAACGGACAGCCTAAGGAAGAATTCAAAGGAATTCCCCATCAAATAGTCGGTGAATACGACGAAAAGAAATCGGATAAACTACCCTCTGAAAAGAGACAAAAATTATTTGCAATGGGGATAGAGTTAGAGCGGGTCAATGTGCAAATTGGCTATGTAATGCTCAACGTTCTTAGCTTAAGAGAACACAATCGCGTATGCGACCTCTTGGCAAAAAATTATCCAACTTGGGATGATGAACGTCTTTTCCAAACCGCCAGAAATATCGTGATGGCAGAGTTTCTGAAAATTGTGCTTGAGGATTATATCAACCACCTTACTCCCTATCACTTCCAATTCTTCACCGATCCCCCAGCGTTTATTGATGAAAAATGGTATCGCAACAATTGGATGATGGTAGAATTTACTTTAGTTTATCGTTGGCATAGTATGCTGCCCGATAAGCTAATCCATGAGGGGAAGGAAATGTCTATGCCCGAGTCGATGTGGAACAATGATATGATCATTAACAAGGGTTTGGGAGCTATATTTGAAGAAACTTGTTCCCAACCAGCAGCGCAATTGGGTTTATTCAATACGCCTGATTTCCTAATTCCAACTGAGACAGCGAGCATTCGTGCAGGTCGTGCAGCCAAATTAAGAAGCTACAACGATTACCGCGAACTGTGCAAGTATCCACGGGTGACCGATTTCAATCAAATTAGTGGCGATGAAGATGTCCAAAAAGAATTGAAACGATTGTACGGTCACGTAGACAACATTGAATTGTATGTGGGACTCTACGCAGAAGATTTGCGGCCAAATTCAGCCTTACCTCCTTTAGTCGGACGACTGATAGGAATTGATGCCTTTTCTGAAGCTTTCACCAATCCTCTATTAGCCGAAAATGTCTTCAATCCAGAAACTTTTTCACCAGTAGGTTGGGAAGAGATTATGAATACCAAGACCCTCTCCCAGGTGCTGAACCGTAATGTTCCTCGCGGTAAAGAGTACAAAGTTTCTTTTTATAATGAGGGTTGGAAACCATCTAAATGAGCTGACAGAACACGAGGGGAGTGGGGTTACAAATTGTAAATTGTACGCCTTTCTTTCAAATGTATAACTCTAGTTCAAAAAGAGCCGACAGTCGCAGTGGTGAGTTGTTCGGGGTTTAGAGGATTACCCAATGAACCGCGAACAACTTAAACCTGAGAACCCTCGACATCCCGTTAAAATTCAGGTAAATTAGAACGGGAAAATGCCAACCATTATCGCCACAATCAGCTTTTAAAAGGTTATTTATGAGCAAGAAGCTATTTACCGAATATCCCGAACAGGACGAACGCAAATACTACGATATTTTGGTTGAGCAGGCCAAGCTTCGGATGGATAATCTTTACGGGGATAAGGAGCGGGCGCTGCGAGATACTCACGCCAAAACTCATGCGTGCGTTAAAGGAACTCTGGAAATTTTTGACTTCGATGAGGAAGAGATTAAACGGGAATTGGGCAAACGCGCTTCGTTAACTTCTTCGCAACTCAATGCTATTTCCCTTAAGCAAGGTTTGCTAGCAAAACCCAAAGAATATCCTGTTTGGTTGCGATTTGCTAACGGGGCTACCAAAGTATACCCTGATTACCAAAAAGATTCCCGCTCAATGTCAGTGAAAGTGATGGGGGTGGAAGGGGAACGACTCGCGCAAAGCCACGAGTCAAAAACCCAGGACATCATTGTTCACAATTCAGAGATATTTGTGAGCCAAACCATCAAAGACTACTACGGCTTTTTTTCTGCTCTGGTTGAATCACCAGAGACATTGAAAAAGTGGCTAATGCGACATCCCAGACACTTTCTAGCGGTCTCGACGCTTACGGGTAGCCGGACTCCGAAGAGTTTGCTAACAGCCAAATATTGGAGCGGTTCACCCTCTGCTTTGGGTCTCAATCCCGATTTCGATCCCTCCCAGCCTGGTCTAGTTCCTGTCGAATATCCTGCTGTAATTAAGTATGGGTTTACTCCGGTTTCATGCAAACCACCGCACGAGATAATTCCACAACAATCTCGACCGGGAATTCCTAAATTTCCCTTTGTCGATCGCGCTAAAGCCTTGGGTTTAGATCCCAATCAACCAGACAATTATTACCGGGATGACCTAATTAAAGCCCTGGCGAAACCTGATGCCCAATATTGGTGGGATTTTGGCATCCAGTTCCAAACCAGCCTAAAAATGCCGATCGACGATGGCATCAATGTCTGGAAGGAACAGGAATCACCCTTCTTGACAGTAGGTCGTCTCATCGTCAAGCATCAAATTATTGATTATGAAAAACAATCTGATTTCAACGAAAACCTGAGATATTCTCCCTGGAACGGCTTAGCAGTTCATCGTCCAGTAGGTGCGATCAATCGGATACGCGGTGTTGTTTACCCTGTTGTAGCGAACTATCGCCTTCAAAAGCGAGGTCTTGTCCACCAAGAACCAACAGGAGAAGAAACTTTTTAAGGGAATAATTTGAGGCTGGGACATCATTTAATGCCATCAGGCAGGTCTCGTCTGAGCAAATGGCAACTCAAAGAAGTTAACAAGCGAAACCTTCAAAAAATCCCATCCCTTTTTAGGGGGTGGGAGTGTTGAAAATTATTAATTCTTAGTCCTCAGTCCTTAGTCCTCATTATTCAGTAGCAATTAATCAATAACTGGGTTCGTACCCAATTATTAATTATTCTGCTAGCAACCAACTGATGACTAATGACCAACGACTGATGACTAATAACTTAAGCTTGCCGTGAGTAGTATTCCACCACTAACAGTTCGTTAATCTGAAGAGCAATCCACTCGCGTTCGATAACGCCGTTAACTTTGCCAATCAGTTTTTGCTTATCAAATTCCAAGTGATTCGGCAAGTGAGCCAAGCCTGGGTCTTTGAGATTAGCTTCTACCATTGTGCGCGAGCGCTCTCTATTTTTCACCGCAACCACATCACCAGGCTTGCACTGATAGCTGGCTATATTGACTTCACGGTCATTGACAGTTATGTGACCGTGATTTACCAATTGTCTAGCGGACGGAATGGTTGGAGCCATTCCCATCCGAAACACAGTATTGTCCAAGCGCATTTCCAAAAATTGCAGTAACACTTGACCTGTGGAGCCCGTGACACGGCGGGCTTTGCGGACGTAACGGAGCAGTTGGCGTTCCGTCACACCGTAATTGAAACGGAGTTTTTGCTTTTCTTGCAAGCGAACCGCATACTCAGAGAGCTTTTTGCGGTTTTGACCGTGCTGTCCAGGCGGATAATCTCGTCTGGGGGTTTTGCGGGTTAGACCCGGCAACTCTTTCAGGCGACGGACGATTCTCAATCGGGGGCCTCGATATCGAGACATTTATTTTCCTCTCTAATATCTGTATGCAATTTTATGCAGACTCTATATTATATGTTGGTAACGATCAAAATTCCAACAAAGATCGATAAAAAAACGATCGACCGCAGGGCGATCCATCATGTGCGGTAAATTCTGAAGGAAAAGCCGATCGCTCGATCGCCCCAATCAGCCAAAAAAACTCACTATTCGATCTGCCATGCACAATCGCAATTTTTCCCGCACTTCTTCCCCAAAGCCAGCACCGACAGGCTCAAGCCCTACCGGGCGCTGGATATTGGCTCTCGGCACGCAGCTAGCAGCACTCGGTTTGTTGGCCAGTGCACTGCCAATCTCGCCAGCATCAGCCATCACTATTAGAATCCCTCGCAATAGGAATCCCTATCGCGTCTGCGCCCTGGAACTAATCGAAGCCGGAGTGGGCGCCGAGGCAGCCGCCTCCGCTTGTGCTGACGCCCTCCGCCCCCGCGACATATCTAAATGCGCTCTCCAAATCAACCGCAAAACCAATATTTCTGGTGTCGAAGCGCTCTCAAGCTGTCGGCGGGTGAGGCGTCCCGCCGAATTGGCTACTTGCGTAGTGAATATTAACGGCAAAACTCGAACTCAACCTGCGGCTCCCCTGTTAGTGCTCGATGGGTGTCGCCGCAGTTTATTGCCACAACAGTTTGCTGAATGCGTAGTCGGTTTGAGCGGCAGGCTCGACTTTCCCACTGACAGGTTAATCGCCACTTGTCTCGACCCGAGGGACACAGTGAGCTTGGACGGGCGTCCTGCACCTACTCCTCCTTTGGAGCTAATTTCACCGCCTTCGCTGCCCAATTAATCACTGTTGACTGTTAACTGTTGACTGTTAACTGTTGACTGTTGACTGTTGACTGTTAACTGTTAACTGACTAATGACTAATGACTACTTTTTTATAATCAAATGTCAGAAATTTTTGCTCAAATTACAGTCGAAGAATTAGGTCGCCAATTAGCAGAAACCAATGCTGAGAAATTGCAGCTTGTAGACGTGCGGGAACCTCACGAAATTGAACTCGCGGCGCTGCCGGGATTTGTAGCTTTTCCGTTGAGCGAGTTTGCCGAATGGTCTGGTGAAATTGACGCTAGACTCGATCGCGACAAAGAAACCCTAGTTCTGTGCCATCACGGAGTGCGATCGGCTCAAATGTGCCACTGGCTAGCCGAGCGAGGATTTACCAACGTTAAAAATATCGTTGGCGGTATCGATGCTTACTCAATGGTGGTCGATCGAAGCGTTCCCCGCTATTAACCTCAAATCCAGTTCTGAACTATCGTTTTCTTCAGAGTCCGCGCGGGCGGACTTTGTATGTGTAGAAACGAATTATATTCCCCCGGGATTAGCTAATTAACAGCAGCAAATCGAAAATTTAAAAGCTTACTCATAGTGAGCCGATCGCGCCCCTGCCTTTTCGAGTGATAAAGAGCCTCATCAGCCGCCAGTACCAGCGTTGCTGCATCATTTTCCTGCCCCGGAACAACGCTGGCAATTCCCAAACTAATCGTTACCACAGAATTAGGCAGACCGTCAAATTTATCCGGGTTAAAAAAAATATTCAAATCTTTAACTTTCACTCTAATGTGTTCGGCAACAAGCAGAGCGCTCGCCGCATCAGTTTGAGGTAAAATCACAGCAAATTCCTCGCCCCCGTAGCGAGCCGCTACATCAGCAGAACGCTGGAGCGCTCGGCGAATTGTCTGAGCTACCTCTCGCAAACAATCATCTCCAGCTTGATGTCCGTAGGTATCATTATATATTTTGAAAAAATCGATGTCGCACATAATCAAAGATATCGGCGACCCATCGCGAGCCATCTGTTTCCATTCCGCTCGCAAGCAACTGTCAAAATGCCGTCTGTTGCCAATTTGAGTAAGTTCGTCCACATTCACCAAAGCTAGCAGCCTTTCATTTTCTTGCTGCAACTCCTCCCAACCAACAGTCGAAAAACAGTCCTCGCACAAATTTTGCTCTTGAAAATACAGGCGATATAATTTGCAAGATAAGCTACAGTTATTTCCCTCTAATTTGACAAGTCCCATGCTGTTTAACTGATAGGCGATAAAAGGTTCGATGTGAACGCTATTTTTAGCACCGACAACCTGTTGGAAGGCGGATGCCAGTGCCGGCTGCTGTTGAATAGCGATCGACTGATTTTGCAAGTAGTCGCTATAAATTCCGCTGTGAGTAGGAGCTGCTGTTAACAGTTCTGCCAACTCGGCTCGCCCCAGTTCCTCCCCAGGCTCATCCCGATCGCCCGACAGGCGATTTTGCAGCAAAATTGCCAGGTGATAGAGCGCTAAATGCACTAAATAAGGATGCCCGCCTACCATGTTCATTAATTGCTCGATCGGATAGCTATCGCTCCAGTTCAGTCCGTATCTGCGCGCCAAATCTTGGACTTGTTCAGGAGTGAATTCTGAGAGTTTAATCGGCAGTCCTATATTAAATGGAGATTGATTAAGACTCAAAGCAATATAAATTTCTGTCGAGTGAATGACGACGATGCGGAGTTTTTGCCAACTTAGAATGTGTCGAGATTGTTCGTACCAAGAACGCAGCAGTGGCAGAAATTCTTGAGCAATATTGGCGCGTTCAAATACTAGGTTTACTTCGTTGAGCACCAAGACAACCGGACTGTCAATTTGTTCGAGCAAATAGTTCTCAAAATAAAGAGTGCAGCTTACCTTGCTGCCCATATCTTCATCCCAGAATTCATCGAGATTTGGTTCGAGTTTGAGTTGCCGAGCGACATTGACACAAAGCCAGCGCAAAAACTTATCTAAACTACCAAAAACCGCAGCGTCGGCTTGCTGAAAGTCTACATTTACTGTGCGGTATTCACGCTCGGCTGCCGCGTGAATTATGCGCAGCATCAGCGAACTTTTGCCCATTTTTCTGGGACCTTTAATGCGAATCAGGCTCCCTGGCTTGCTAATTTCTGCGCAAGCTCGGGCTTCGGCGGGCGATCGATCGATATAAAATGGAGAGTCAATCGGTATGGGGCCGCCGGGAAATTCTAGGTCTGCAACCGTTTGGATTAAGTTCGGTGATTTTTGGATTCCTGCCATAGTCCTTCCGCGAGGCGATACGCTGACTGTATCTTACCTTTGTCAGCTTAGGGGGGTAGACTAGCGGTGTGTCCAAGCTCGATCGAGAATCCTACAAAATCTAAGTTTTTAACGACTTCCCACGACTGACTTTGCTATAGTAGTGTGACTTTACCCAATCTCAAACCCTGCTTCAACACTTCTGCAGACCGACAAAAATTCGACGGCGGCCCAGACGCCATGATTCTTGGCCATTACCTGAAAAATAATTCGTCGGTTCTCGATGTCGCGCAGGCTTCGCCCCCATCAAAGGAGGAACAATCATTGTCACGTCGCTACCTGTTTACCTCTGAATCCGTCACTGAAGGCCATCCCGATAAAATCTGCGATCAAATTTCAGATACGATTTTAGACGCCTTACTGACTGAAGACCCCAAAAGCCGCGTCGCAGCCGAAGTAGTCGTCAACACCGGCTTGATGCTGCTGACGGGCGAAATTACCACTAAAGCTCAGGTAAATTACATAGAATTAGCCCGGAAAAAAATAGCCGATATTGGCTATATCCACGCTGACAACGGCTTTTCTGCCAATAGTTGCTCAGTCTTGGTAGCTCTTGATTCTCAGTCTCCCGATATTGCTCAAGGGGTGAATACAGCCCACGAAAGCCGGGAACAATCGAGTGAAGAGGAATTAGACGCCATTGGAGCCGGCGACCAAGGCTTGATGTTCGGCTTTGCTTGCAACGAAACGCCGGAAATGATGCCTCTGCCGATCAGTTTAGCGCACCGGATTTGCCGTCAACTGGCAGCAGTCCGCAAAACCGGTCAGTTATCTTACCTGCGTCCCGACGGCAAAAGCCAAGTTACGGTGATTTACGAGGACGGCAAACCCGTTGGCATAGATACGATTTTAATTTCTACCCAGCACACCGAAACGATCGGCGACCTCACAGAAACAGCCGAAGTTCAAGCCAAGATCAAACAAGACCTTTGGGCTGCTGTCGTCCAACCCGTGTTTGCCGATATTAGCGTGAAGCCGGATGCAGAAACTCGCTTCCTTGTCAACCCCACCGGCAAATTTGTGGTCGGCGGGCCTCAAGGGGATTCCGGTTTGACGGGCCGCAAAATTATTGTGGATACCTACGGCGGCTATTCCCGTCACGGCGGCGGCGCTTTTTCTGGGAAAGACCCCACCAAGGTAGACCGCAGCGCGGCTTATGCTTGTCGCTACGTTGCTAAAAATATCGTGGCGGCTGGTTTGGCTCAAAAGTGCGAAGTGCAGTTGAGTTATGCGATCGGCGTTGCGCGGCCTGTTAGCATGATGATCGAAACTTTTGGCACTGGAAAAGTTGATGACGATCGCCTTTTGGAAGTTGTGAAGCAACATTTTGAACTGCGTCCTGCGGGAATCATTCAGGCATTTAACTTGCAGAATTTGCCTGCTGAAAGAGGCGGCCGTTTCTATCAAGATGTAGCAGCTTACGGTCACTTCGGACGCACTGATTTAGATTTGCCTTGGGAGGAAACTGATAAGGCGGAACTCTTGAAAGAAGCTTTGAGCCAGAAGCTTTCGGGAGTAGCTGGATAGTACAATTTTGGGGTGCGCACTGCGCACCTTATCCATAATAATATCGGGTGCTACGAATAAAGGTAGGGTGTGCACCGCGCACCTTATCTATAAATAATATCGGGTGTGTACCGCGCACCTTATCTATAAATAATATCGGGTGCTACAAATTAATAACGTAGCGTGCGCACCGCGCACCTTACAACAAAAATAGAATAAATAAATGCCATTTTTTACACCTTTCCAATTAGCAATTCGCAGTTTTGCTTCTTCGATCCAACAGCGGTTGGCGACGACTGGATTTTCTGCACCAAATCCAGCAACGCTGCCAAGTTCGTTTGCGACTAACAATCCTGGTGGAATTCGCGGCGTTTGGATACCCACCACTGACTGCAAAGTTCTCACATCAAAAGAGCGAACTGCTGAGGCAATGGACTTTCTCGCCGATACGGGATTTAATACCGTTTTTCCTATAATTTGGAGCCAGGGTTATACGGCTTATCCTTCTCAAATTATGCGAGAAAACTTTGGGGTGGAAATTGACTCGCGCTATCAAGGTCGCGACCCCTTAGCAGAAATATGCGTTGAGGCAAAAAGAGTTGGTTTAAAAGTAATTCCTTGTTTTGAATACGGATTTGTGAGTTCTTACAATCGCAAGGGCGGTCATTTGCTGGCGAAAAAACCAGAGTGGGCCGCCCGTGATTCCAGCGGCAATTTACTTAAGAAAAATAACTTTGACTGGATGAATTCTCTTGACCCGGAAGTGCAAAACTTTGTGCTGGGGTTGATGCTGGAAGTTGCTAAGAATTATCCGGTAAACGGCGTTCAAGGAGACGATCGCATTGCGTTTCCCGTAGAAGGCGGTTACGACGAAAAAACGGTTAAACGCTATCGAGAAGAGTGCGGTAAAGCAGCGCCGTCGAATTGTAAAGACAAACATTGGCTGCAATGGCGCGCTGATATTATTACTAAGTTTGTGGCTCGTTTACACCGAGAAGTAAAAGCTATTAATCCTGATTTGTTGCTGTCGATGTCGCCGAGTCCTTATGAGTGGGGACTGGAAGAATATTTGCAAGATTCTAAAGCTTGGGTTGACCAAAACTTGGTCGATTTGCTTCACCCGCAGTTTTATCGCCGCGATTTTAACGCTTACAAACAATTGGTAGATAAACTGATCGAGAGACAGCTTAGCGGGCAGCAAGTAAAGTGCGTGTCGCCCGGGATTTTGTTGACGAATCGAGGCAGCAAATATAGCATAACTCCCGAGCTGTTGTTGCAAGTAATTGCTTACAACCGCTCTCGCGGCATTCAAGGAGAAGTGATGTTTTTTTACGAAGGTTTGCGAGATAACGATAACGCTTTGGCTGAGGTTTTGAAAAAAGGGCCCTATGCTCGTTGAGGAATTGTCCCGGAATCAAGCTGTTTCCGGTTGGCTGCGGTCAACCGCGCCGATCGCTATTTCAAGCCAACGAGCTATAAAATGATATAGCAGAGTTAGGCTATCTAACAACCCAGCGAGGCCAAGCAGCAAGCGCTACTAATTGTCAAGCCGATCGCCCAAAAAAACCCGATAATTAATAATTGGGCAGTTGCAAAAATAGTGGCATAAGACATATTTTAGAAGTGGTGCAAGCTTTTTTGAGAAGTAGCGTTTTGTAGACGCTATATTATTTTTTATACACACAATTTAAAATAGCAATCTCAAGCGCTCGCTAAAATATTAGGTAAATCAATGAACGCCGCAGCAACCCTCATCCAACAGCTACCCGATCTCAGCGATGCTCAATTCAATCAAAAATATTTGAAACAAAAAGAAGGGATGCGCACCTTGGCGACAATATTGCCCCAAGTAGAAGAGCAAAGTCTGGCTTTGCGGGCAGTAAAATTAGCCCTAAAAGTAAATTTAAAACTCGGCTCGAAGCTAGCAGGAACGGTAAAGCCAGAATTTCAAACATCCACAATAAAATTAATCCAAAAAATCCCAACTTCGCCGCTGCTCAAAATTAAACTGCTGGCCCTAACAAGTTCGGATCGGGCAATTCCGATGCTGGTGGCAACATTGAACCACAAAGAAAGTGCAGTGCGCCTTCATGGCATTCGGGCGATCGGGAAAATCGGCTCCGAAGCAGCAGTAATTGAATTAGCCCGATCGCTCGAATCCGAAGATTCCCAAGTGCAAGCTTGGGCGGCTTGGGCTTTAGGAGAAATCAACTCAAAACCAGCAGCCTCCGCACTGCTCAAAGCCCTCAACCACAAAGCCTCCGGGGTGCGCGTCTGGGCTGTTTGGGCTTTGGGCAAAATTAACCCGAAAACAGCCGTCCCCGCGCTGCTCAAAGCCCTCAAACACCAAGACTCCGAGGTGCGCTGGCGGGCGGCGGTCAACTGCGGGAAAATCGGCGTCTCTGAGGTAGTTCCCGGGCTAATAAACGCCCTCAGAGACTCGAATCACATCGTCCGCGCTAGGGCCGCGACGGCTTTGGGGAAAATCGGCAATTGTGAGGCAGTACCCAGCTTAGTAGAATTGCTCCACGACGATCCCGACTCCTATGCAGTTTCTTTGAGGGCCGCCGAGGCCTTGGGACAAATCGGCACGGAAACGGCTGTGGCCGGCCTGCTGGAAGCCCTCAACCATGACGACTCAGACGTGCGCGGCAGTGCAGTTTCTGCTTTGGGGGAAATCAGCAGCGAGGTGGCTGTGGTGGCGGTAATGCGATCGCTCTCGGATCGAGACATTTTCGTGCGCGGCAGGGCGGCGGTTGCCCTGGGGAACCTCAGTACAGCCGGAGATGCTAACTTGCAAAAAATGGTGACAGCGGGACTGGCGATCGCAATTGGCGACAGCGAATCTTATGTCCGGTGGAGGGTTGCTGCTGCTTTGGGGGAAATTGGGACAGAGGAAGCTGTGGCAGGTTTGGTGCGGCTGCTGGGGGACGAAACCTCTGGAGTGCGTCACAATGCTGTTAAATCCCTCGGTCAAATTGGCTCAACGGCGGCTATTTTGGCTCTGGAAACAGCTTTAAATCGCGAATTTGCTGACGTTCGCGCGCTGGCTGCCCAATACTTGGCCGATGTCAGCAATGAGGCAGAAACAGTTGATTTTGAACCATCAGTTGCCGCAGATTTATCGGATCGAAAATTGCCGAAAATCCTGATTGCTTCGCAAGCAGAAGCCAGCGAATACAGTGTCGATCGCGCTGTGGGGCGCGAGATCGAATACCTGATCTCGATCGGCAGTCCGGGCGTAGCAGATCCCAGAAATTTTCACAAAGTCCCGAACCGACTGCGGCTGGAATTTAACGACCTCGACACCCCCGTTGACGACCCCGATCAAATCTTGCCTACCCTTGAGGATGTACTGAAAATTATTGACTTCGCCGTCAAAATGTCGTCGCAGGGAGGCAGTTTGCTCATCTGCTGCCAAAGTGGAATCAGCCGTTCAACTGCCACAGCTTTGATTGTTTGTGCTGCGCTGTTGGGTCGCGGCAAAGAACGGGAAGCTTGGGCCGTTGTGCTCGCCGCCAGACCCCAAGCCAAGCCGAACCGCTGGATGGTGCACTTGGCGGATGAAGCTTTGGGTAGAGACGGTAAGCTAGCACTGGCGATCGAATTGACCGCTGCCACTCCAGAACTCGCAATTGCCAACAGTTGACTCGCAGAAACCGGGTTTCTTTTCGTAAGCCCTACAGTTATACTCTACTAACGAGACTTCACCTCAGACTTGTCTTTGCGGGGCAACGGTGCCAAAAGCCGATCGCCAGGGTGCAAAAGTTCGATCGGCTGCTGCATTTGTGACATTCTGTGCTACAAAGTCGTCGGATGCTCAACAAAAACCGTCAAGCAATCGTCGCATTGCTGGCAGCAAAACTCCAAAGCTGAGGAATCGGGTGCATTGTCAACAGACAATATCAGGTTGGGGGAGCTCACAGGCAAAACGCATCAGACAGAAGTTTCTGGCTGTAACGTTCCACGCGCAGATAATTCACTGCCGGGATAAATTTTTATTTATTTTGCCTGCTGCAGACTTTTACGAGTTGAAAAAGTAATTTGGCAACAGCCATCAACAGCCTAATTATCTATTAGACATCAACCGAATTTAAGTTTCTCCTCTGACTCGACAAGAGTTTTAGATACTTTTTCGCCGAGGTCTACTAGAAAATAGACAAGCTTTTCCGTTTGGAGAATTTAAGAGCGTGGTAAATTTTAACAGAATACAGCGGTTGCATATGTCAAAAATTAACTTGCTCAAAAAAACAGGGAACGAAGCAAGTCTATCGGTTGCCGTTTGCGAAGGCAAAGGCGAAGTAGATTCCGACTTAGAACCATTTAATCAGCAGGAAAAACCTGTAGGAACGCCAAAGGTTAAGCCAAAAAATAGCAATGTATGTAAACAGATGCCGCTCTTTATTTCCGGACAAGCGGCTTCTGTAGAAACCGCGATCGAAAAAACATCCAGCCAGGATTTTGTACAAAAATCATCCTTAAAAATCAGCAAAAGTTGGCCATCTAAAATTGGCAGTTTGCCGATCCATCAAAAAATTGGTGGCGGGTATTTGCTGGCAATAGGAATCGGCTTTATTGGCTCCCTGAGTGGACTGGTAATCGCCGACTACTACCAAGGACAAGGAGTAAACCAACTCAATGATGCTCACCTGCAAGCCCAATTGGTGGGCAATTTTAAAGATGCAGCGCTGGCGGCGCAATTGCAGGGAGCACAGCTAGATTCTTTTGTAGACAATTCCGCCCAACTACAACTGCAAAAAGAGCAGTTGGTCGCGAGTGTTACTAAAGCAAAAAACCTGCGCTTGCGCATAGAAAAGTTTGCCGACAGCCAACCCGCTTGGCTGGCAGCAAAGCCGGAAGTTCTCAAAACTGTACTGCAAGAGTGCACGGATAATTTAGAATCCTACGCCGATAATCTTCAGTCAACTTTGCAGCAAATCCAGCAATCGCAACTGTCGCCTCTGGAGATAGAGTCGGCCCGAAAATTGTTGGCAACAGAAAGCGGAGAAGGTGTCAAACAGCTCAACAAAAGCCTTGAGGAATTGAGCAAAATCCTCGAAATTGCCCAGCAGCAAGAGGGGCAAGGGGGTGAAGTGATGGAAGACGCCCAAGGAATGGAAAAAGCCATAATTATTGTTAGTATGCTGCTGTCGGTAGTGGTGGCGGGAATTGTGGCTTGTCGCACCAGTCGGGCGATCGCCCAACCTGTTATCAGCGTTACTCAGGTGGCCCAACAAGTAGCCGCCGAGTCTAATTTTGACTTGCGAGTCCCCGTCACGGCACAAGGCGAAATAGGCTGTCTGGCTGTCTCTCTCAATCACTTAATTGAGCGAGTTTCGGAACATACAAAAGAATTGAAAAAAGCTAAGGAAGCAGCCGTTACCGCTAACACTGCTAAAAGCCAGTTTTTAGCAAATATGAGCCACGAATTGCGGACGCCTTTAAATGCGATTATCGGCTACAGTCAACTACTTTCAGAAGATGCTCAGGATGCGGGATGTGATGAGTTTGTACCCGACTTGAACAGGATTCAGAAGGCGGGTACGCACCTGCTATCTTTGATTAACGATATCCTCGATTTGTCAAAAATTGAAGCCGGGAGGATGAAACTCGAAATCGATGAATTTGACATCGAATCCCTGGTTGACAATGTTGCGGGTGCTGCGAAACCGTTGGTAGAGAAAAATGGCAATGTTTTAGACATAGAGTGCGATCGAACTGCGGGTATCATGCACGCAGATTTCAAAAAAGTGCAGCAGGTTTTGATGCACCTGCTGAGTAATGCTGCTAAGTTCACCAAAAACGGCAGGGTGAAACTGACTGTCAGGCGGATTGAAGGAATCGGCAAATTGAATGCAGCAGGGCGATCGGCGATTGACAATTCAATGCCTGCCGATGAAACTCCTTCTGCGGCGATCGCTTGTCCCTTGCTGAATGTTCAAGAATCGGATTGGATTTGTTTATCTGTTAAGGATACCGGAATTGGAATGTCGGAGGAACAACAGCACAAATTGTTTGAAGCTTTTGTGCAAGCTGACTGTTCAACAACGCGACCTTACGACGGCGCGGGATTGGGGCTGACACTCAGCCGCTACTACTGTCACATGATGGGTGGCGAGATTTTGGTAGAAAGTGAAGAGGGAAAAGGGTCTATTTTCACTGTGCGGATACCAGCAGGAAACGGGTAATAAGTAGGTCAACCTCATTAAACGTAAGACGCGATCGCTGTTAGATACCCGACTTCTTTAATCAGTCGGGTATCTGGGTATAATGATATAGCTGGGATATTTAGTCTCGATTCCAAAATCGTTTAGACTTTTCCTCACTATGTAACTCATCTAATATATCTTTAATTTCAGGCCAGCCATCTGAAAATTTATAAAAATCTTTTTCTAGTGGACGGACAGGCCAACTTTCATAGGATTGAGCATCATCTGCTTTAGAAATAATCTTCATAATTGCCAATAAAATTTCTGTACCCAACTTTTGAGCTATCTCTTCAGCTTGAAAAATTTCTTTATCATCTGATATAAAACTCCCGTGCAAAAGCTCATTTCTAACTTTAATAAACAGAGGAATATCTTCGCTATCCATATCCATGTATTTTTTACCTTCAATATTTAAGTCGTTCACAAAGAATCGGATGACTTTTGAAAGGGCTGGTGTCGTGCTATCACTGGAAGATTGAATATTTTTAAGCTTCTTGCCAAGCTTTTTATGTTCAGATAGAAGTGGATTATTTTGTGAACATCCATCTCTTAGCTTTGAAAGTCCGTCTATTTCCCACAACCAGTAGGAATAAAAGTATTCGATTGCAGAACATGCTGCCATAAGTTTTAATTCGACAGTAGATTCGTAAACTGTTATTTTTAAATGTCCTATTCCCCTGCTAAGTTGCTTACTTAAAGGACAACATTCTAGGAATGAAGTGACATTATCTAGAAAATGAATACCTTGAGTAGGCCAAGATTGGCTAATTCTTGGTATTCTTCGTCTCTCCCAAATAGGAATTATCTGACCGTAAATGTATTTATTTTGAGAGCACATTGAATAATCATAATAGATTGGCAATATTTCACGATCGCAGACAATACTGAGAAAAGCACAAACATCATTAAGAACATTTTCTAAGTGTCTAGCCAAAGAAACTTCAATTTCTTGAGCTTCCTGGATCATCAAATTATTTATACCCTGATTATTTAAGGGGATTCTAATATCTATAAAACTAAGCTTGTATAGAGTTTCTATATTTTTTCTATATAATAAGATATCGTGGTCTTTATGAGTAATATACTTCTTCCCGCACTTGACTTCATAACCTGAGTTTAAGGCACAATACAAACTTTGCTTCTCTGCTATGGTATCGGCATCTATGTTTAGTGGTCTGGGCGTATTTTGAAACTCTGTAATAAAATAATGGTCTACTGATGAAAATTCATCATTTAAGTAAGCCCTCAATTGAAAAAAATCGTCTGAGTTTTCTTCAAAATGAAAATTATTAGGTAATCCCAAATAAGTTATAAACTTGACTACATTAAACTTTGTTACCCCATCATTATCATTAATATTAAAAAGTGGCATAGAATAACCCATTAGTAATATGCTACCTTTGATAACAAGAATTTGCTGTAGCTCATCGTGCATTTGCCTAGCTATTTGCAAACGATCATCCTCAGCAATACTTTTCCAAATTAGCTTGACATCTATCTCAACTTCTATGAATATGAGACGCAAGCTAATCGTTATCAATTGAACAGTATCTTTAACTAACAGTGTGGCATCACCTTGATAGGTCCAGTTTCCCGGAAAACCACCTATCCATCCTGGATGAGTCATAGAGGTATTTTAACTTTTGCAGAGCATTAATAATACCGCATATTTGGTTTTTTGTCAAACAAATCAAAAAAAATTTAGGAGTTTCTAGTATCTATGATTTGCGGTATAGTGTCCTTTATCGTTCTAGATTATCTCATTTGTTTCCATTCCATGACTAAACGTACTACATCTTATAAACTGTCCGGGTCGCCTCTCCTTAATCAAGTCCGACAAACACTTCGTCTTAAACACATGAGCCGAAGCTTAGTTAAGATGTTCTGGTAAGTATGAATTTCAATACCGTAAACGAAGTTATAGCCTGGAAAAATTTCATCCTCAATGGTGATATCTACGACTTATCACATCTTAATGCTCACTGGGTTGAGTATCTAGACCAAAGAGACGAGAAAAATCAGATAACGTACAAGTTTATAGTAACTTATGGTTTACATTGCTTCACTAAAGATTCAGATAACTTTTATAGCGAAGAATCACAGTTATTGATGTACAGTGCGCCGAGAGAGTCTAGACAATTTAATTTTGAGAGATACCAACTCTCAAAGCAGTTACCGAGTATTATTAAGTCATTGGGCGATAAAGAAACGTTAGTTTGTCACGCTGGATATGGAAAATTTGCAACCGTTAAAATTTTGGACTCAAATGGTAAAGAGGTTGATTATTACGTTGTTTTTGCAGTATTCACAGAAGTTAAAAAGCTGAGATTACACGTACAAAGTGCTTACCCTAAATACGAAGGTATAGGTAAAGTAAAAAAAGTCGGCTTCTTCGTTATAGCCAAAAAGTTATTGGATAATAAGAAATTACCGAAGCCATAAAATAACAAAGGCTCCTTAAGGAGCCTTCGCCAAAAAATCAGTTTTGGTATTCAGAACGTCTTTACCGGAATTTCCTCGACCCTAGTGGGTAACGGGATGTCATGCTTAGAGCATGTCTGCTGCATCCATATTTAATATAGTCTATTATTTTGATATATGTCAACTTCCTAGCCCCAATACTAAAAATGCTTGCGGATGCGTGATTTGGTGGCAATTTCCCAGGCAGAGGCGCTGCTGACGAGAATGCGATGTCTCGGCAGTCGTTGTTGAGTTTGGCGTCATCAAAGCTCCAGCACAGCAAAATGTGGGTGTCGAGGAGGTAGCTCATTCGCATTGCTTTAATTCCTCTTCTGCTTGGGGTTCAAAGAAAGCGTCCCCGAGTTGTCCGGTGAGTAAACCGGGAGTGCGGGGCTGTGCACGCTCTCTCCTTAAACCCAGGCGAAAGTAGTCAATCAAGTCATAAAGTTGTGCGAGGTTATCTTCGGAAATGTTTTGCACTTATTGGATAATTTTCTGGAGCAATATAAATTAAATTCTCCGGTGGTTGGTGGTTAATTAATCATCTGCCGCTGGTTGAGCGTACTCGAAACCAGCAACATCAAATTATTTTCCCACACCCGCTGGTTGCTGACGGTTTCGCACTTCCAGAAAAATCAACAAAGCATTAACATCAGCCGGATTCACCCCGCCAATTCTCGCCGCTTGGCCAATAGTCAGCGGTTTCACCTTAGCCAACTTTTCCCGAGACTCTTTCGAGAGAGTTGTAATTGCCATGTAATCCAAATCCGCAGGCAATTGCCGGCGTTCGTGTTTGGCAATGTCATCAATTTGATTTTGCTGTCTTTGCAAATAGCCGGAATATTTGATGTCAATTTCTGCACCATCTTTCTCGGCCAACTTCAGATTAGAATTGCCTAAATTGTACCGTTCCAAATCGACATAATGAAAACCAGGACGGCGCAACAAATCAGCGAGAGTAATTGAACCTTTAATCGCTTGTTGGGTGTCAGCAAAAATTGCCTTGCCAACTTCCTCGTGTTCTTTCACCCGCGTCGAGTACAAGCGTTCTTTCTCTGCCACAATATTAGCTTGTTTCCGCTCAAATAACTCCCAGCGCCGATCGTCAATCAAGCCAATTTCCCGTCCCAGGGTCGTCAAGCGTTGATCTGCATTGTCCGATCGCAATAATAGCCGGTATTCCGATCGCGAAGTCAACATCCGGTAAGGTTCCCGCAAATCCTTCGTACACAAATCATCAATCAAAGTCCCGATATAACTTTGCTCGCGAGGAAACACAATCATCTCCTGATTTTTCGCAAACCGAGCCGCATTAATCCCTGCCACAATCCCCTGTGCAGCCGCCTCCTCATATCCGGTCGTACCGTTCACCTGTCCCGCGCAAAACAGCCCTTCGATCTTCTTAGTCATCAGCGTTGGAAAGCACTGAGTTGCCGGCAAATAATCGTACTCCACAGCATAAGCTGGACGCATCATCTCGCACTTTTCCAAACCAGGAAGAGTCCGCAGCATTTGCAACTGCAAATTTTCCGGTAAACCAGTCGAAAATCCTTGGATATAAAGTTCAGGAATATCTCTACCTTCAGGTTCAATAAAAATCTGGTGACTTTCCTTATCCGCAAACCGCACAATCTTATCTTCAATACTCGGACAATAGCGCGGCCCCTTCGCATCAACCCAGCCGCCGTAGACTGGAGAAAGGTGCAAATTGTCTCTAATTAACTTGTGAGTTTCAGGCGTAGTTCGAGTCAAATAACAAGGCATTTGTTCGCGTTCTATCCAAACTTCAGGATCGAAGCTAAACCACCGAACCTCTGCATCTCCCGGCTGCGGTTCCAGGTTGGTATAATCCAGAGTACGTTTGTCTACTCTTGCCGGAGTTCCAGTCTTCAACCTGCCAGTTTCAAAGCCCAAACGATTGAGAGTTTCCGTCAAACCAACGGCAGCAAATTCTCCGGCACGTCCGGCGGGCATCGACTTATTGCCCACCCAAATTGTGCCGCCCAAAAAAGTTCCTGTAGTCAGGATTACTGCTTTGCATTCAAAAGCGACGCCGAAGTATGTTTCGACTCCGATTACTTCTTCGTTTTTGCCCAAAACTAAGTCTGTAACCATCGCTTCGCGGATGGTCAAATTCTCTTGGTTTTCAACAATATTATTCATCACAGCGGCGTATTCCCGCTTGTCCGTTTGTGCTCGCAGCGCCCAAACTGCGGGGCCTCTCGAAGCGTTGAGGACGCGCTTTTGCAAATAAGTGCGATCGGCCATTTTGCCAATTTCCCCGCCTAACGCATCAACTTCGTTAGTAAGTTGGGTTTTAGCCGGGCCGCCGACAGCCGGATTGCAAGGTTGCCACGCAATTTTGTCGAGGTTGAGGGTGAGGAGAAGGGTGCGACAGCCGAGGCGAGAAGTGGCGAGGGCGGCTTCGCAGCCGGAGTGTCCGCCACCAACTACGATGATGTCGAAACTGTCTTGGAATTCTACTGATGTTTGTGCGGTCATGGTCTGCGTTTGAGCGGCAAGGACTCGTACTTTATTTTAGCAGTAATGTCGAGGGTTTTGGGATTGAGTTTTTGGCAAAAATATTGATGGGTGATTTTTCACTGCCGATGAACGCAGATGAACGCGGATGGATGTCTGGTTTAATCTGAAGTTGGCTGGTAGATCGGGATAAAATTAGGGCAGATTAATTGAGATGAAGATTATGCGATCGACTGCCCGACCAAAAGGGCAAAATTACGACAACCTTGTTAGGGCCGGAAGGCACTTTTGAATGTTTAGAACATCCTGGCGGAAACGAGCCACTGTTAAGAGTATTTTTTCTCGAAATGCTAGGAATTGAACTCTACTTTAAAAATCCAAGTTTGTATTTTTTGCCGATTAGTCCGACAGAAACTTATTTAACAATTCTGTAGATTTATCCCAAAAGCTAGATGATTGCCTACTACTTTCGAGATATCCGTTCGCGACAAGAAGGCTGACGCGCCGCTTCGCGTAACGCCTCTTCGCGGTTCAATAATTCGGTAATCTTGCCGTTTTGCGTTATGTTAGACAAAAAAATCTCAACAAGCGTACACAACAAGTGAAATACTTCTTCTTATCCGACGGCTGGAAAGTGGGGCGCGTCTGGGGAGTCGGCGGCGAGTGGAGTTACGCCGCTTGGAGACGCCACCCCGATATTGTACAACTCGACCTCTGTCTCTGGGATCAAAAAGAAAAAATGTGGCTCTACCGCGTAGAAGACGCTGTACTCATGGTAGAAGTCAAACCGACAGCCCCGATCGACCCGAACGATCCTGCCAAAAACATCGGCAACGTGGTGCTGACCAGACTCATCGATGCGGAGCAAGTCCTCGAACGCCTCGGGACGATCGCCGCCCGCTGCGAAATGGGCAACCCGCAACTAATATAACGCCCAACATATTGCAATCGGTTCTAACACTCGATACACTTCTTTAAATAACTTTCATTTTTATGCTTCCACCTTTGAAGGTAGAGGGCATTCGGCAAAAGGCAGAGTTTAAAGCCCGCAGGTAACTGCTAGGGATTCAGAATCTGATTTTGCCGTCAAAATAGACATCATCACTTACACCTTGGAGAACCGCAGTCAATGGGACTACCCTGGTATCGCGTACACACAGTCGTCTTAAATGACCCAGGCCGATTGATTTCTGTACACTTAATGCACACCGCCCTCGTGGCAGGTTGGGCCGGCTCAATGGCCCTTTATGAATTAGCAGTTTTTGACCCCACAGATCCAGTTCTGAACCCGATGTGGCGTCAAGGGATGTTCGTGCTCCCCTTCATGGCTCGCTTGGGAGTCACGGGTTCTTGGGCCGGTTGGAGCATCACCGGCGAAGGTAACGTCGATCCGGGCTTCTGGTCTTTTGAAGGCGTCGCTGTCGCTCACATCATCCTCTCGGGCCTGCTGTTCTTGGCAGCAGTCTGGCACTGGGTATTTTGGGACTTAGAACTTTTCAGAGACTCTCGCACCGGCGAACCAGCCCTCGACTTGCCAAAAATGTTTGGCATTCACCTGTTCCTCTCCGGCTTGCTCTGCTTCGGCTTCGGCGCATTTCACCTTTCTGGACTTTTCGGCCCGGGAATGTGGGTGTCCGACCCCTACGGCCTGACCGGTCACGTCCAGGCAGTGGCACCTTCTTGGGGCCCTGAAGGCTTTGACCCGTATAATCCGGGCGGCATCGTGGCTCACCACATTGCAGCGGGCGTAGTCGGCGTAATTGCCGGTTTGTTCCACTTGACAGTGCGGCCGCCGGAACGTCTTTACAAAGCCCTGCGGATGGGAAATATCGAAACTGTACTTTCTAGCAGTATTGCTGCCGTGTTCTTTGCAGCCTTTGTGGTTGCGGGTACGATGTGGTACGGTTCTGCTGCTACTCCGATCGAACTTTTTGGCCCGACTCGCTATCAGTGGGACGGAAACTACTTCCAACAAGAAATCGATCGCAGAGCTCAAGCTAGCTTGTCCGCGGGCCAAAGCTTCCAAGAAGCTTACGAACAAATTCCCGAAAAATTGGCTTTCTACGACTACGTGGGCAACTCTCCTGCTAAAGGCGGTTTGTTCCGCGCCGGCGCAATGGTCAACGGCGACGGCATTGCTAAAAGCTGGCTAGGCCATCCAGTATTTACTGACAGCGAAGGTCGGGTTTTGTCGGTGCGCCGTCTCCCCAACTTCTTTGAAACTTTCCCAGTAATTTTGACTGACAAAGATGGGGTCGTTCGCGCTGACATCCCCTTCCGCCGCGCTGAATCAAAATACAGCTTTGAACAAAGCGGAGTTACCGTCAGCTTCTACGGCGGCGAACTTAACGGTCAAACCTTTAATAATCCTCTAGATGTTAAGAAGTTTGCTCGCGCCGCCCAAAAAGGTGAAGTATTTGAATTCGATCGCGAAACCTTGAATTCTGACGGGGTTTTCCGCACTTCGACTCGCGGTTGGTTCACTTTCGGACACGTTTGCTTTGCTTTGCTATTCTTCTTCGGCCATCTCTGGCACGGTTCTCGGACTATTTTCCGCGACGTGTTTGCTGGAGTTGAGTCCGACATGGAAGAACAAGTCGAGTGGGGCCTGTTCCAAAAAGTGGGCGACTTGACCACAAGAAGAGAAGAATCTCTCTAGATTTCTCCAGCCTCTGGGTAGCGGGGAACTTCCCCGGTACACAAAAACCCGGTTTCTTCAAGAAACCGGGTTTTTTTAGTTAATAATAAAACCAGTAATTAAGATAAAATAATACGGCAAGGGAAGATAGGGAAAATTTAACATGGAAAGTGTTGCTTACATTTTGATTCTGGCTTTAGCCTTAGGTGTACTATTTTTTGCGATCGCCTTTCGGGAACCTCCCCGGATTGGCAAATAATTAGCTAGACGCCTGCAGCAAGTCCAAAATCTCCTGAACCGGACTGCGGTCAGCCCGCACCATTGCATCGAATCTGGTGCGGGACTATTCCACCGGCTGTGTGTTAAGTCATTTTTCTAGTCCAGCCATTCATCAGACCCCAAGCGGTTAGATGAATGGCAATTTGCTGGCAATGCCTGTTAAAATCAGCAATCATGCGCTGTTCCTCCTGCCAACACACAAATAGCCGCGTTCTAGAGTCGCGTTCAGCCGAATCCGGTCAAAGCATCCGCCGGCGGCGCGAGTGTTTGAGCTGCCAGCACCGCTTCACAACTTACGAACGCATAGAATTCGTGCCGATTACGGTGATCAAACGGGACGGCAAGCGCGAATCTTTTGACAGGTCAAAATTAGTCAGGGGACTGATTCGGGCCTGCGAAAAAACCGGTTTGTCTTCCGGGCATCTCGAAACCCTAGCAGAAGAAATCGAGGCGCAACTCCAAGGTCGATCGCTCCGAGAACTCGCCAGCTCAGAAATTGGGGAACTGGTGCTGTTGCACCTGCGCCCGCTCAGCGAAGTCGCTTACGTCCGTTTCGCCTCTGTATACCGCCAATTTCGAGGCATCCGAGACTTTGTAGATACCCTAAATCACCTTCAGAATCCGCTCAACGAAGCTGAAGATTCAGAAACAAAGCCAGATTTTGACGCAGATTCGCCACAGCCTGATGCAGTCGATCGAGAAAGCCCAGCATCCTGCGCTACTCCCAGCTAAAATCGCTTAAATTAGTTTAAAAGCAGTAGGCTAGTCAGTCGATTTTAGATTGTCAATTTTAGATTTTACATTTTAGATTTACTCGACAGATGCAATCTGGGAGCTTGAACAAGAGTCGAAAATTTTGATCTGTCCGCGACAGGAGTACGTGGCACGGTATCCGTTTTTGGGCGGGGTAAGTTATAGAAATATTCTCTTGAGATTGAAAACCCTGTCGGTTTAGGCCCCGGATTCCAAGCGACGGCGGGAGCGGCTTGCCGAAGTCTGAGCGCTTCGCCGAAGCTCTCAAGAGACGAAGAGTCCCCGTGTTCTTTTTTCTGGGTCTTTGTGCTAGGTGTGTTATGATCGTCATCGGTCTAAAATTGAGTATAACTAAACAACGTAAAAACTTAACTGGATTGGTTGAGTGATCGGTCACACCTCACGGTGTTGCAGTTTAGGAAAGCTAAATTTGAACTAAACCTAACTACAGGTGAAGAACTAATTAAATACGGTAAGGCATACCGGAATTTAGGCTTCTGGAGAAACCGACCTCTACTTAAACTGGAGCAATCCTGTCGCAAGCGGCGTCGGCTCGTTCAATGAAGAATCTCAGTTTCTTTATACCTGAGAGTGTCAATGGACTCTGAATGTTAAGATTAAACCTTTTAACGCAGAGTTTCGAGTAATAGCAGTGGCAAGCCCGGACGTGCAGTTGCACAGGGAAAAAGTTAGCAAAAACTGACTTTAGTAAAAGGTTTTGAAAGAAGTTAACCGCTTTTTCACCAAAATCTCTAATATCTGCCGGCACAAACGAAAAACATGAAGGAGAGAAATCCTAGGAAACTATTCGCATGGTCAATCTCAAAACCACAGTCAAAGACATCGGCTTTACTCACGAAGATTTTGCAGCCCTACTTGATAAATATGACTATCACTTTAGCCCGGGCGATGTAGTAGCGGGTACAGTTTTTAGTATAGAGCCGAGGGGCGCTCTGATTGATATCGGTGCTAAAACAGCAGCGTACATTCCCATTCAGGAAATGTCGATCAATCGAGTCGAAAGCCCTGAAGAGGTATTGCAATCAAACGAAACCAGAGAATTTTTCATTCTAACCGATGAAAATGAAGACGGACAATTAACTCTGTCCATCCGGCGCATCGAGTATATGCGGGCCTGGGAAAGAGTGCGACAACTGCAAGCAGAAGATGCCACAGTACGATCGCAAGTATTTGCCACCAACCGCGGCGGCGCACTCGTGAGAATAGAAGGCTTGCGAGGCTTTATTCCCGGTTCTCACATCAGCACCCGCAAACCGAAGGAAGAATTAGTCGCCGAAGAATTACCATTAAAATTCTTAGAGGTAGACGAAGACCGCAACCGCCTAGTATTGAGCCACCGTCGCGCCTTAGTCGAGCGCAAGATGAACCGCCTCGAAGTCGGGGAAGTGGTCATCGGTACAGTACGCGGTATCAAGCCTTACGGTGCCTTTATCGACATCGGCGGCGTCAGCGGCTTGCTGCACATCTCGGAAATTTCGCACGATCACATCGATACGCCTCACAGCGTCTTCAATGTCAACGACGAAGTGAAAGTGATGATCATTGACTTGGATGCTGAGAGGGGCCGGATTTCTCTCTCCACCAAGCAGTTGGAACCGGAACCGGGCGCGATGGTCAAAAATCGCGAATTGGTGTACGAAAAAGCTGAGGAAATGGCAGCTAAGTTCCGCGAGAAAATGCTCGCTCAAAAGCAAGCTAAAGCAGGCATAGACGTTCCTGTAGACTCGATCGATGCTGATGATGACATCTCCGACGAAATACTCGAAGACGTGCCCTCAGCAATGGAAGAAGATCTGCCCGAAGACTTAGCACCGGAAGCAGCAGCACCGGAAGCAGCAGCACCGGAAGCAGCACCGGAAGCAGAACCGGAAGCAGCACCGGAAGCAGCACCGGAAGCAGTATCAGATGTAGAGGAAGCAATCCCTCCTGCGACGGTAGAATAACATCGCAAGTCATCACAAGTCACTGTCATTAAAAGAGGGTATTTTCCCTCTTTTTTTTGCCTTCAACGCCTCAATTAGCAATTAGCAATTAGCAAGTACCAATTAGCAACCATTTAATACCACCGTCCAAAAAAATGCCACTGTAAGCAAGCTCTAAATGCTTACAGAATCAGTCATTGCCAATTATTTAATCTAAAATCCTTCGACTCAGCGATCGCGCCGGAAGCTCAATTATAAATTGCTATAACATCTTGCTACAGACAGATGCAGCGATCGCTCTTTGAATTAATACCAGCAGCCGATAGCTCGGCCTAAATAAACATGGTCTTCATGCTGCTAATTTGTTAAGATTTATAGACATCAGGGACATCCGCACAGGTGCAAACTCATCCTAATTCTTAGGCAAGAACACAGCAGACAAGCAAAGTATACAACAAAATACTTATAAATTTTTTGCCCTGACGCTCAGAGGCAAGCGGATAATGAACATAGAACTATTAAAAGAAAAGCTAGAACAGCTCAAAAAACGTCCCAATTCTAGCAAAGGAACGATCGACCAAATTGAAAAATGGTTAATTGGTTCCCACATTTTGCAGAGATTGAGAATTAACCCTTACTACGTAGCAGGCGATACAGTCAAGAATGTTAAAAGAATTACTTCGGAATTTCTGCACGGAGTAACAGCCGGCGCTTTCGATTTGCACTGGGATATTCACTGCCCGCACTGCAACATGATTACAGACGAATTCAAGGATTTGGCAGACACATCAGAAATGTCTTTTTGTCAGATGTGCGAGCGCGAGTTTAACATTGATTTGCTCGATCGCGTTGAAGTTACTTTTTCCCTAAACAAAGAAATCGAAGACCCGCAACTGCGGCCCGTCTGCGCACCCCCTCCCGTACTCCAAAACAAACTGCAACTGGTAACACCTTTATACTGCACCGAATCCGAGACTGTCACCTTAGAAAAAGGTCGATACCGCTACTGCTGTCCCCTGACTTTAGCTAAAGGGATTTTAAAGGTTGAAGGCGAAAAAACAGAAGAGATACAAGAAATTAAACTCAAGCAGTTAGCCGGCAGAGATTTTGACAAAACAGAACTGACCGTGCGTCCGGGAAAAGTGAAGATAGAATTAACTAATACCGATCACAATTTGTCCGGACTGATTTTGCATTCAGATGAATTGCCCGATGAACTGACATTAGAACAACTGCCCCTGCGGCTGTCAGGAATCCAACTGGTTCATCACCCGGATTACAAGCGTTTGTTCGGCGATCGCGTCATATCGGAAAGAGAGCGAGTCAAGATTCGGGCGATTACTATTATGTTTACTGATATTACCGGTTCTACCAGAATGTACGAAACACTGGGAGATACTAAAGCTTACAATATTGTGCGCGACCATTTTGAAATTTTCTTTGAGTCGATCGAGAAATTTGGCGGTAAAGTCATTAAAACCATCGGCGATGCCGTCATGGCTTCCTTTATCAGCAACGAACAAGCAATTATGGCAGCGGCTGCTGCTGTGGCTCGTTTCAGAGAGTACAACTCCACTCGCGAACAAGCAGAGTGGATTCAAGTCAGAATTGGCATTCACCGAGGTACGGCTTTGCTCGTAAATCTCAATAATTCGATCGACTATTTTGGTTCCACAGTCAACAAAACCGCCCGCCTTCAAAATCTTTCTAAAAGTGACGAAGTTTCGTTTTCCGAAGATGTTTACAACGACCAAGCATTTTTAACAGCATTAAAAGCTGCTGGAGTGTCCGAAATTCAAAAACGTGTTGAAGATTTAAAGGGAATACAAGGCGCACAAGTTGCTTATACTGCTAGAATTAATACAGAATCTGTAATCGCGCTGTCTGCTACACCGATCCCTGGAAAAAGATAAGTAAGCAGATATACCAAATTATTACCAGCCTATTGTTGCGCTCGCCACAACAGTAGATAGAGTTCTTCTATAGCGATCGAATCGCTGCCCCAAAACTCTACCTAATTCTTAAGGGAGTTGCAGAAGGCTGATACCTTAAGTAAAGTCGGATAAAAATAGTCGGAATTACTCAGCCGTACGCTTGTCAGATAATTGAAGCTAAGACTGCGCACCATGACTCTAATAAATTGTCTCCACAAAATACACCGGAATCTATAGCCATGGTACCAGTCGCCTTTGACAGCGAACAATTAGCTGAAATCGATGCCCCGTTTCCGATCGTCGGAATTGCGGCTTCAGCAGGAGGGTTGGAAGCATTCGCCGAGTTACTGACTCATTTGCCAACCGATACGGGTATGGCGTTTGTGCTGATTCAGCATTTAGACCCGAATCAAAAAAGTTTCCTCGCCGAGATTCTGGACAAAACGACGCCAATGCCTGTTAATGAGGTACAAGACGGCGTAGCTGTAAAGCCGAATCAAGTCTACGTCATTCCGCCCAACACCAAGATGGTGCTCTGTAAAGGCGTGCTGGAACTATCACCCCGCGAGAAGGTTTATGGCAAATATATGCCCGCAGATGCGTTTTTTACATCATTGGCGATCGATCGCGGATACAAAGCGATCGCCGTAGTATTATCCGGGGGAGACGGAGACGGTTCACAGGGACTGAAGGCAATCAAAGCAGCCGGAGGCATGGCTTTTGCTCAATGTGAAGGCACGGCAAAATTCGATAGTATGCCGAATACCGCTGTGGCGACAGGCAATGTCGATTTTGTTATGCCACCGCAAAAAATTGCTGAGGAACTGGCAAAGTATAGTCGCAGTTCGTTTTTAACTCGCCCGCTTCTACAGACACAAATTGAGGAATCACCCGAAAAGGGAGATGCCCTGGCAACTATTTTGGCGCTGCTGAAATCGACCACAAGCGTTGACTTCACCCAGTACAAACCGGCTACCGTGAACCGACGCATCGAGCGGCGGATGGTATTGTACAAGCTAGAGATGTTGGAGCATTACGCCGAACACCTTGGAGGCAATGTGGCTGAAGTCAAAGCTTTGTATGAAGAAATCCTGATCCACGTCACCAGTTTTTTCCGCGATACCGAAGCCTTTCAAAAGTTAAAAGACGACGTTTTTCCTAAAATTACTCAAAATAAATCACCAAATTCTCCGATCCGGATTTGGGTGGCGGGATGTTCGACTGGTGAAGAAGTTTATTCGATCGCCATTTGCTTGTTAGAGTTTTTAGGCGATCGAGTTATGGCGCCGCCGATCCAGATTTTTGCCACGGACATTGGCGAGGCGACAATCAGCAAAGCTCGGTCAGGCGTCTACTCAGAAAACCAGATGATAGACGTTTCACCAGAGAGGCGTGCTCGCTTCTTTATTTTCCAAGAAGGAGGTACTTATAGAATCTCCAAGGCAGTCCGCGAACTGTGTGTATTTGCCCGACAAGACTTAAGTAGTGACCCGCCTTTTGCCAATCTCGATTTAGTTACCTGTCGCAATGTACTGATTTACTTGGGAGAGTCATTGCAACAGAAAGTGATGTCGATTTTTCATTACAGCCTTAACCCAACAGGCTTTCTCATGTTAGGTACTTCTGAGAGTACCGGAAAAGTTTCATACTTGTTTAATTCAGTGCATAAAAAGTCTAAAATTTATGAAAAAAAGTTAGGTGAAAAAACTCCCGCTATTTCGTTTACTCCGACTTTCTATTCCGCAGTTAAAAAAGTAGGCGAACGGCAAAAAGAGGGTCAAATGTTGATGAAGAACTTTGACTTAGATCGAGAAACTGACCAACTGATGTTGAAGCGCTATGCCCCAGCCGGTGTGGTTGTGGACGAGCAGATGAAAATCCTGCAAGTGCGGGGAGACATCGATCCTTACTTGAGAATGGCAGCGGGAACGCCGGACTTAAACTTGCTGACAATGGCAAGGGGAGGATTGCTTGTTGAGCTTCGCACCGCGATTCAGCAAGCACAAATGCAGAACGCGACCGTTAGGAAAGAAGGGGTATTTATTGACGCCGACCGGCGATCGAGTATCGTCAATATTGAGGTGTCGCCGTTTCAGCCGCACACCTTCACACCACGCTATTTTTTGGTGGTATTTGAACAGGTTTTACCGACCGCGAGCAACTTCTTTGCCGTCACTCCTGAAAACCGCCAGCAATATGATTTAGAGCAGGAAAATGAGCGGCTGAGGCAGGCACTTGCATCCGCTAATCAAGAAAAAAATGTGGCTCAAGCGCACCTGCAATCCTTGATTCACGAGCAGGAAAATCTCAACGAAGATCTCAAAATTGCCAACGAAGAAATTCTATCCAGCAACGAGGAGTTGCAAAGCACAAACGAAGAGCTAGAAACTGCCAAAGAAGAGATTCAAGCCACGAACGAGGAACTAATCACCACGAACGAGGAACTTCGCAGCCGATATCTCGAACAAAGCCAGCTCAATAACGATCTGACAAATTTGCTGGCTAGTATCAAGCTCCCAGTCATAATGCTGGCAAACGATTTACAGATTCGACGCTTTACGCCAACGGCGAAGAAAATTTTTAATCTAATTCCCACAGATATTGGACGACCTTTTAGCGATATCCGATCGACTCTTGACGTTCCTGACTTGGAACAGATGATTTTGGAGGTGATCGAAAATCTCTACTCGAAAGAACAAGAAGTTCAAACTAAATCGGGATATTGGTACAACCTCCGCATTCATCCTTACCGCACCACGGAAAACCAGATTGACGGTGTGGTAATGCTTTTGATCGATATTAATGCTCTTAAACGCACTGCTAGAACCTTGGAAGAAGCCCGAAATTATGCTGAGGCGATCGTAGAAGCTGTGCCAACGCCTTTAGTCGCGCTAAATGCTGATTTGCGAGTGAACAAAGCAAATCGAGCGTTCTGTGAAACGTTTCAGGTTTCATCCTCAAACACAGCGAAATCTTCGCTGTTTGAGCTAGGGAAGGGGCAGTGGAATATCCCCAAATTGCGAGGGTTCTTGGAAGATATTCTGGTTAGTGACGTTCAGCTTCAAAACGTTGAGTTGGCTCACCTGTTTGAGGAACTCGGGCAGAAAACTTTGCTGCTGAATGCTTGTAAAGTTGAACGAGAAGACACGGTTTCAATGATTCTGCTGTCGATCGAGGATATCACCGATCGCAAGCAGTTTGAGACAGAGCGATCGCACTTATTGGAACAAGAACAGTTCGCCCGCCAACAAGCAGAAAAAGCTAACCGAGTTAAAGATGAATTTCTAGCGAATCTCTCCCACGAATTGCGCAATCCCCTGACTCCGATTCTGGCGTGGTCACAAATGATCCGCTCCGGGAAGCTTAAGGAAGAACATACGGATCGCGCTCTAGAGGTGATCGAGCGCTCCGCGAAGGCGCAATCTCAGTTAATCGAAGATCTTCTCGATATTTCCAGGATTACCAACGGCAAGCTTCAAATGTGCAATTGTGCGATCGATCTGGCGGTAGTAGTGCAAGCTGCGCTGGAGACGGTTCAATTGTCAGCCGAAGCAAAAAACATTCAAATTGTTTCGTATTTGGGTGCTGCAACTGTCTTAGGCGATAGCGATCGCTTGCAGCAAGTTTTGTGGAATCTTCTATCTAATGCGATTAAGTTTACTCCGGCGGGGGGACGAGTGGAAATCGCGGTTTCGACGATCGACAATCATGCTGAAGTTCGAGTCACCGACACGGGAAAAGGGATTAAGCCTGAGTTGTTGCCGTATATTTTCGATCGCTTCCGTCAAGGAGATTCCAGCCCCACTAAGACGGATCAAGGGCTGGGATTGGGATTGTCGATCGTGTATCATCTTGTCGAACTGCACGGGGGAACGGTGCAAGCCGAAAGTCCGGGTGAGGGACAAGGAGCTACAATAATTTTGAGATTGCCGCTGCTAAACTCGCCTGAAGAGTTGACACCGACGGTGGATTGAACGCCAACTGTTTTGGCTGCGCCTTTGAATGCCTCTAGCGATATTGTCCCCTCTCTCGAAGGCTGGCACGTTTTAGCTGCGGACGATCGCATCGATACGCGCCATCTCTGACAATTTGTGCTGCAAGGCTACGGGGCGGAGGTTTTGACTTGCATCTGCCAAAAGTACGCGCGAGCGAGGCTATCCCGCAGAAAATCGCTGCTGTGACTGAGAATCCCGATCGATACGACGTGCTAATCTCGGATATCGGAATGCCTGATGAAAACGGGTATTTATTTCTTAATTCCATAAGTGCGAACTCTTGCTGCCAAAGCCGGAGGACGAATCCCAGCCGCCTGATATCAATTCCGGCTGCGCCGGAATAATAACCGAGGAAACGGCAGTGCCGTTTCTGGCGCGCCAGATTTATTGTAGGGAAACGGCACTGCCGTGTCCTGATTGCGGGTTATATTAATTCCGATGCTACCGGATTTGATATGACTGCGTATGCGATCGCTAGCATACGGGGAAAGGGCGATCGAAGCTGGTTTTCAAACTCATATTGCTCAGCCGATTGAGCCGATTGAACAAGGATTAATTATTGCCAATCTAGCAGGGAGCTTTTTAACTTTTTTGAGATTTAACTCGGCGGTTGAAACCGCTTAAGAGTCAAACGAATTAGATCTCCGCACCGGACTTAGCCTGGGCCCAAAGCGTGTCAACTTAACGTAGAACCAATTGTCCGGCACGGGGTGAAACCCCTGCCTCAAAGCTAAATTCCTCTCCCATAGGACTAATGAATTCTTGAGTCCTCTTTGAGAGGACTTTAGCTATCAGCCCCGTGGAACTCATTCCCTGGCGGCCTTTAGGTTTAAGTTGACACCAACGAACAATGTTGTCTCCTGATTTTTTAGGGAACATTCCTCAATAGACCTCTTGCAAAGATAATTAGGACGGGCAAGATGCCCGTGCCACAAGAATTATTTTTTTCTTGTGGCACGAGCGGGAGAACCCGTGCGATAATTGATGAAAAGGACTTTTGCAAGAGGTCTAATCTTATACCAACTATTAAAACTCGCCGAGTCCTGCGCCGAAAACGGCAATCCCCTTTCTCTACAAGTATTGTGTCTTAATTTTGCCGGAAACATACCTGACAAAGTTTTACTTTTCAAAAAAAAAAACGATTTATACCAGCCATTAAAAGCCGCAGAGTCCCGCGCCGGACACAACAATTCCCTGTCCTTACAAATATCGCGTACAATCTGATTTTGCAGGAAAACAACATAGTTAATTGTTATCAACTTAAGCCGATCGCCTTAAGTAACAAAAGGTAAAGCGAGGGTCTTCTCGGCGATTGCTTGCCGCTCGCGAACAAGGACATACTATTTGGCATTTACTTAGGAACCGTGCGTTTCAAGCAAAAAAAAACTATATCCGCCGTTGAAAATATAACAAACCGAATTTTTTTAGTATTTTTGCTTAATTTCTTTAATCATTGTAATACTGTACTTAATCCTTAAGGCGGTTGCCTCAAGCGGGCAAATTAAGGTGGTATATAGGAAAGATCGTCCTTATTAGTTACTCCCAGGTTGGCAAGATTAGTTAGCTGTTAATCTGCATTACTTAAGTGGGTTGTTATGAACTTATCTGAAAACAATAAATTGACTCCGATCGACCCCAGCGCGATCGACCTAAATCTGGAACCCAAAACCGATGCCCCGTTTCCCGTCGTCGGGATTGCAGCTTCTGCCGGAGGCTTGGAAGCATTCATCGAGTTGCTGAGCAACTTACCCGCAGATACCGGCATGGCATTTGTGCTGATCCAGCACTTAGCGCCCGATCGTCAAAGCCTGCTGAGCGAGATTCTCCGCAGAAGCACGCAAATGCCGGTGAATGAGGCGCAAGACGGCATAGCTGTAGAGCAGAACCATGTCTACGTCATTGCGCCGAATACCAAGCTGCTGCTGTTAGAAGGGTTGCTGAGAGTGGTGCCCCGCGAGAAGATTGATGGCAAATGTATGCCCGCAGATGCGTTTTTCGAGTCCTTAGCAGCCGATCGGGGCAGCAAAGCCATCGGCGTAGTTTTATCGGGAGCCGATGGAGACGGCGCCTTGGGGCTGATGACAATCAAAGCAGCCGGAGGCGTGACTTTTGCTCAATGCGAAGAAACAGCAAAATTCGAGAGTATGCCGAATACCGCCGTAGCTACAGGTAATGTAGACTTCGTTCTGCCGCCTGAGGCAATTGCGCGGGAACTGGTAAATCTCAGCCACCATTCCTTTTTGGCTGGGCCGCTCCCCGTCACAATCGCTGAAGCATTGCCAGAACCGGGATCGGCCTTAGCGACTATTTTTGGGCTGCTGAAATCGAACGCAGGCGTTGACTTCACCCAGTACAAAGTAGCCACCCTGAACCGGCGAATGCAGCGGCGCATGGTGCTGTACAAGATGGAACGATTGGAAGATTACGCTCAATATCTCCTCGACCATCCGGCGGAAGTCACAGCTTTATATGAAGAAATCCTGATCCACGTCACCAGTTTTTTCCGCGACTTAGAAGCTTTTGAACGCTTAAAAGAGTACGTTTTGCCTACGATTACCCACAATAAATCGGTAGAAACTCCGATTCGGATTTGGGTTGCAGGATGTTCGACAGGGGAAGAAGTTTATTCGATCGCCATTTGCTTGTTAGAGTTTTTGAGCGATCGAGTTATCCCACCGCCGATTCAGATTTTTGCTACGGATATCAGCGAGACGGCTATCAAGAAAGCGAGGTCTGGTTTCTACTTAGAAAACCAGATGTTAGGGGTTTCCGAAGAAAGACGCAGCCGCTTTTTTGTCTCCGTTGAAGGCGGATATCGCATCTGCAAAGTAGTCCGCGAACTGTGCGTTTTCGCCCGACAAAACTTAGGCATCGACCCGCCTTTCTCTAATCTCGATCTGATTAGCTGCCGCAATGTGATGATTTACTTGACAGAACGTTTACAACAACGAGTTGTGTCAGTTTTTCATTACAGTCTCAACAGAACAGGCTTCCTGATGCTCGGCACTTCCGAAAGTACGGGCAAATCTTCGGAATTATTTACTTTAGTGGATGGGCCATCTAAAATTTATGCCAAGAAGTTAACTTCAACTCCTCCCCGGCTGCCCTTTGCGCCAAGTTTCTTTCCCCTAACCCGACCCGATAATCCGCAGCCCATGAATGCAAATTTTTCTCATAGCTTTGACTTGCAGCGCGAAACAGACCAATTGATTTTAAAGCGGTACAATGCTGTGGGTGCGGTTGTCAACGAGCAGATGGAGATTGTGCAACTCCGGGGAGACACTAATCGGTACTTAAGACTCACACCCGGAACGCCGACTTTAAACTTGTTCGCAATGGCGGTACCAGGATTGTCTGTTGACCTTCGCACTGCAATTTATCAAGCGCAAACTCAGAATGTGACGGTGAGAAAAGAACGGCTGAGGGTGCAAGAGGGGGAGGAGAGGCATCTCGTCAATTTTGAGGTGATTCCGTTCCAGCCGGCTAGCTCGGAAACACGCTACTTTTTGGTGTTGTTTGAAGAAAGTTTACCCCCAGCGATCGACCTGATAATCGACAATTTGGATAGCTTAGAACCAAGCGATTTAGAGCGGGAAGTAATGCGGCTGAGGCAAGAACTTGCCATCGCCAGACAAGAGAAAAACATAGCTCAAGCACACCTGCAATCGGTGGTAGAGCAGCAAGAAAATCTCACGCAAGACCTCAGAGTTGCCAACGAAGAAATTATATCGAGCAACGAGGAGCTACAAAGCATCAACGAGGAACTAGAAACAGCTAAAGAAGAAATTCAAGCTACTAACGAAGAACTGATTACCACTGTGGAGGAACTTCGCGCTCGAAATCTCGATTTGCAGCACGTTAATAACGACGTGACTAATTTGCTGGCCAGTATCAATATTCCAATTTTAATGTTGGAAAACGATTTGCGGATTCGCAGCTTTACGCCAATGGCACAGCGGCTGTTCAATCTGATTTCTACGGATGTCGGGCGTCCCTTTAGCGACATCCGACTCAATCTGGAGATTCCCAACTTGGAAGAGATGATTTCGGAGGTGATTGAGACTCTCAACACCAAAGAACAAGAAGTGCAAACTCAATCGGGATATTGGTACGCCCTCCGCATTCGCCCTTACCGCACAGCGGAAAACCAGATTGAGGGTGTGGTAATGGTTTTGATCGATATTGACGCTCTCAAACGCAGTGCTGCCACAATAGAAACAGCCCGCAACTATGCGGAAACAATTGTGGAAAGCGTGCCAACGCCTTTAATGGTGCTGGATGCTGATTTGCAAGTGAACACCGCCAATCGAGCGTTATACGAAACGTTTCAAGTTTCATCTTCAGAAACCGCTCAAGAGTCCTGGTTTGAATTTGCTACCGGGCCGTGGAATAGCCCGGAACTGCGAGAGCTTTTGGAAGATATTCTGGTTAATAATGTTGAGGTTAACAACTTTGAGTTCGAGCAGACTTTTGGGCGGCTAGGGCAGAAAACTTTGCTGCTAAATGCTTCTAAGGTTGAACCAGAAGACAGGGTTTCAATGATTCTGCTGTCGATCGAGGATATCACCGATCGCAAGCAGTTTGAGACAGAGCGATCGCAGTTATTGGAGCAGGAACAGTCAGCCCGCCAACAAGCTGAAAGGGCTAACCGAGCTAAAGATGAATTTCTAGCGAATCTCTCCCACGAATTGCGCAATCCCCTGACTCCGATTCTGGCGTGGTCGCAAATGCTCCGATCGGGGAAACTGAAAGAAGCAGAAACTAATCGCGCTCTAGAGGTGATCGAGCGCAGCGCGAGGGCGCAAGCTCAGTTAATCGAAGATCTTCTCGATATTTCCCGGATTACCAACGGCAAGCTTAAACTGTCTACCCGTTCGATCGATCTGCGGTTAGTGGTGCAAGCTGCGCTGGAGGGTGTTCAATTCTCAGCTTCCGCAAAAAACATTGCAATTGTTTCGGGTTTGACTTCTGTAAATGTGTTAGGCGATATCGATCGCTTGCAGCAAGTTTTATGGAATATCCTGTCTAATGCGATTAAGTTTACTCCGGTGGGGGGACGAGTGGAAATCGTGATGGAGGCGATCGAGAATTATGCTGAAGTTCGAGTCACCGACACCGGAAAAGGGATTGCGCCTGAGTTGTTGCCGCATATTTTCGATCGCTTCCGCCAAGGAGATTCCAGCACGACTAAGGCGAATCAAGGGCTGGGATTGGGATTGTCGATCGTGTACCATCTTGTTCAACTGCACGGGGGAACGGTGCAAGCCGATAGTCCGGGTGAGGGACAAGGAACTACAATAACTTTGAGATTGCCGTTGAGAGCCTCCCCTGAAGATTTGACACCGCCAAGCCCATCAGAGCCGGCTCCATTGCCAGAGCAGGCCACAGAGGCGATCGTCGATGAGCGCCTTCCCTGTTTGGATGGTTTGCAAGTTTTAGTTGTAGATGATGAGGCTGATACCCGGGATCTCTTAAAGTTTGTGCTGGAAAATTACGGCGCTGATGTTTTGACAGTAGAATCTGCAAAAGCAGCGATGGCGGCTTTGACGGCAAAACCCGGCAGATATGACGTGCTAATCTCGGATATCGGAATGCCTGATGAAAACGGGTATTTCTTAATTCGGCAAGTGCGATCTCTTGCTGCCGAAGCTGGAGGAAAAATCCCAGCCGCCGCGCTGACTGCGTATGCGAGCGATCGAGAACAAGAAAGGGCGATCGAAGCTGGTTTTCAAACTCATATTGCTAAGCCGATCAAGCCTGTTCAACTAGGATTAATTATTGCCAATCTAGCAGGGATCTTTTAATTTATTTTGAGATTCGACTCGGCAGTTTTAACCGCTTCTTGTCACACGCATTCAGAATCCCGCGCCAGACTTAGCCTGGGCCGTTTCTCTACTCGCATACAATCCGATCTTGTAGGGACACAACACTGTTGGGTCCTGATTTTGTAGGAAAACAACATTCTTCAATGTTAATATTAATCATTAAAAGTCGCAGAGTCCCGCACCGGACAAGGCATTGCCGTTTCCCTACAAATATTGTGTCCTGATTTGGTTGGGACACAACATGGTTGTATCCTAATTTTAGAGGGACACAACATGGTTGTATCCTTATCTTATAGAAACACCAAATTGTTTTTATAATTAACAATTCCTAAAAACAATTGCTAAAAAAAACACAACGTGAGAAAATAGAAAAACATATAGAAATTTAGGAGTTATGATTCTTGGTAACTATTAAATGTCGGGGCATTACCTTCTCAAATATCGAAGCCGCAATCTTTGACAAAGACGGCACTCTAGAGGATTCTCAGGAGTTTTTGAGACTGTTGGGGATGAAGCGAGCGCGCCTCGCAGACGCTCAAATTCCGGGCGTTGGAGAGCCTTTACAAATGGCTTTCGGCATCGAAAGCGGCAGCATTGACCCTACGGGCTTGCTAGCAGTGGGCAGCCGCAGGGAAAATGAGATTGTTGCAGCGGGATACATTGCCGAAACCGGCAGGGCATGGCTGGAATCTTTAACTATTGCGCGCCGCGCTTTTGACGAAGCTGACGAAATGTTTAAAAATAGTGCTGTTTCTCCTTTATTTGTCGGCAGTTTGGAAGTGCTGAAATATCTTTCGGAAGCGGGTTTGAAGCTGGGAATTCTTTCGGCTGCTACGACGGAAGTTGTGCAGAAGTTTGTGAAACACCACGAATTAGCCGACTACATTCAGTTAGAAATGGGAGTTGATTCAACCCTTCATAAACCAGACCCGAAATTGTTTTTGCAAGCTTGTGAGAAACTCGGAGTGGAACCGGCAGCAACTTTGATGGTGGGAGATTCAGCGGGCGATATTCAGATGGGTAAAAATGCGGGCGCGGCGGGCTGTATCGGGATTTGTTGGGGAAATGCGCAGGTTAGTCATTTGGAAAAAGCTGATGTGGCGATCGCATCTTTGGATGAAATTACAATTTTAGCAGATTGAGCAAACATCACATCTTTATACCCATTATTAAAAGTCAAAGCCGACGGTAGGGAAACGGCATTGCCGTTTCCTCCAAATCAGGACACGGCAATGCCGTTTCCCTACAGACAACGCAAACCGAGAATTACGACATCTCTTTCAACGCCATCAAGTTCGGCAACTTGCGGCAGATATCCCCACCGCTGAAAGCCAAATTTCTCAAACAATCTTAAACTCGGCTGATTGTGAGCAAAAATTATGGCCATGAGAGTTTTAAGCTTCAATTCTGGACTCCGCACAATTGCCGATTGCAATAATTTTTGTCCGATTCCGCAGCGCTGGCGATCGGGTGCGACGTAGATGCTAACTTCTGCTGTATGCTGATAGGCGGCGCGTCCGTAGAAAAGCTGAAAACTCAGCCAGCCAACAATATTTTGTTCTGATTCTATTACCCAAATCGGCAAGGAATTGGGGGAGTGTATTCTGTACCACTGAAGGCGGCTTTCGACTGAGATTGGTTTTAAATCTGCTGTGGCTATTCTGCCCGGTATTGCTGCGTTGTATATTTGAACAATTGCTGGCAAATCGCTTTCTTCTGCGTCGCGGATTTTCATCGTTTGCTTGACTGTTGACTGTTAACTAATGACTAATGACTAATAACTAATGACTATTGTACAGTTCCATAATATCGCTGACAGCCATGCGCGAATTTGCTCCCAAAGTCAGCGGCGATGTGTGTCCTCGCTGCAAGTGATCGGCCGCCGCGCAGCCGATCATTGCTGCGTTGTCTGTACAATATTTTAATGGCGGAAACAATACTCGCAAATTGTGTTTGGCTGCTGCTGCTTGTAAGTGTTTTCGCAGTCCGCTGTTTGCTGCAACTCCGCCCCCGACGGCAATGGTGGTAAGCCCGAAATTTAGCGCGCAGTCGATCGATCTTTTCGTTAAACTCTTAGCTACTGTTTCCTGAAAGCTGGCCGCAATATCATTAATTGTAGAGGCAGGCAAGAAGCCTTCCCCATCCACATTGTTATTTTGTTTTTTGAGTTTCTGCACTAATTGCAAAACTGCTGTTTTCAACCCGCTAAAACTGCTGTCGTAGGGGTGGTAGCCGCCACCAGGCAGCGAAATTCTGCCTTCTGGCAGGGGGTATGCTTGGGGATTGCCAAGGGCGGCTAATTTGTCAATCAGCGGCCCGCCCGGATATCCTAGCTGCAACAGTCTCGCGACTTTATCAAAAGCTTCGCCGGCGGCGTCGTCGCGCGTGTGTCCTACAGTTTCGTAAACGCCGCAATCTTTGACGTAAATTAAGCTGGTGTGTCCCCCGGAAACTAACAAACACAAAAACGGTGGCTGCAAGTCTGGTTCGGTAAGGTAAGAAGCGTAGATGTGCCCTTCGAGGTGGTGGACACCTAAAAAAGGTTTTTGACGGACTATTGCCAAGCTTTTCGCCGCTGTCAGCCCGACTAACAATGCACCTACTAAACCCGGGGCACAAGTCGCTGCAATGCCGTCAATTTCTGACCAACTCAGATTTGCCTCCGAGAGACACTGGGCAATTACCTGATTTAGCATTTCTAGGTGACTCCGCGAAGCCACTTCCGGCACTACTCCGCCGTACTGCTCGTGGATTTTAATTTGCGATGCTACAACATTGCTGCAAACTTGACGATTCTTAACAATTGCTGCTGCTGTTTCGTCACAACTTGTTTCGATTGCGAAAATGGTTGCCATTAACTGGTAATTTTATTTGATAGGTTAGCTATTGCTAGCTTAACTAATTCGGCGCCAGTCCCCCGCTATACCTGTACTCAGGTTATTGTTGAGGGATCTTTGCCCGATCGACAGGTAAGGCCATCATCTGATGCAATGAAGGAATATCCTCGCGGTATTGCTAGCTCAGCACTGACCTATGAAAACGCGAATCCCTCTTTTTATTGGGCTTTGTCGCATCAATGATGGATACTTGAGACTGTCAAGAAACACGGTAATCTGGATTCCAGATCGGCAAGTTGAAATGCTTGTACAAAAACTTATTGTTTTGTAACAAAAGGAAACAATTCCATGCGACGATTGTTTGCTGCAATTTTAGTGTTGAGTGTCTGGATCAGTTTTGCTCCAGTTGCTTCGGCTTACAATTTAGTGCCGTGCAAGGACTCTCCCGAATTCAAGGAACTGGCTAAAAATGCACGTTCTACTAATGGCGACCCGGCATCTGCGAAAGCGCGGTTCGAGCGCTATTCTCAAGCTATGTGCGGCCCCGAAGGATACCCGCACTTAATCGTAGACGGCAACTTGAGCAAAGCAGGGGACTTTTTGATTCCTAGCATACTGTTCTTGTATATCGCAGGTTGGATTGGTTGGGTGGGCCGTTCTTATCTGCAAGTTACCAAAAAATCAGCAACCCCAGAGGAAAAAGAGATTATTATCGACGTTCCTTTGGCAATCAAATGTATGCTGAGCGGCGTTTTATGGCCTCTGGCAGCTCTGACATCAATCACCAGCGGTGAAATGTTTGCAAAGGACGACGAAATTACTGTTTCCCCCCGCTAAAATTGGGAAATGGAGAAGAGCTAATAGCTAACAGTTAATCAATTAACTGAGAATTAGCAATTAGCCCTAGATCGATCGGCAATTACCAACTGTCTCAAATTTTTAGGAGCAGAATTCATGCAATACTTTGTCAAGTTTCTTTCGACCGCACCAGTCTTGGCTATCCTTTGGATATCTATTCAAGCTGCGGGTTTAATTGAATTTAACCGCTTTTTCCCAGACCTGCTTTTCCATCCGATGCCTTAAGATTTGAGGGAAATTAGGTTGCAAAACCTAAGAGGTAAAAGTTGAGAGTTTTGACTTTTGAGTGATGAGTTACAGGTTAATTTAGCGCTAAAAGATCAAAACTCTCAAACCGTACCAGTTGGTTGGTGCAAGACGAGCACATAAATGGCGAAAAGCCAAGCATCTAAACTATTTAGTTATCAAATTAGTTGCTAATGACTAATGACTAATGACTAATGACTAATGACTGATGACTAATGACTAATATTGTGAATCGATGAAGTCTTATCTCGCCGCAGCAATTCAAATGACTAGCTTGCCTGACCTGCAAAAAAATTTGGTTCAGGCAGAGGAATTAATCGACCTGGCAGTGCGTCAAGGTGCGGAGTTAGTTTCCTTACCAGAAAATTTCTCGTTTATCGGAGAAGAGGAGGAAAAGATTGCTTCAGCAGAGGCGATCGGGCTCCAAAGCGAAAAATTCCTCAAAACGATGGCCCAGCGGTTCCAGGTAATGATTCTGGGCGGCGGATTTCCAGTGCCGACGGAGGGGGGGAAGGTATACAATACCTCTTTGCTGGTAGACCAAAACGGTACTGAAGTGGCAAGGTACAGAAAAGTACATTTGTTCGATGTGAATGTGCCAGACGGCATTACTTACAGGGAATCGAACACTGTGAAAGCTGGTGAAGATTTGCCACCGGTTTATGTGTCGCCGGAGTTGGGGACGCTGGGACTTTCGGTGTGCTATGACGTGCGGTTCCCGGAAGTGTACAGGCATTTGTCGTACAAGGGGGCTGATGTTTTGTTCGTGCCGGCGGCGTTTACCGCTTACACTGGCAAGGATCACTGGAAGGTTTTGCTGCAAGCTAGGGCGATCGAGAATACTTGTTATACGATCGCCCCTGCACAAACTGGCCGCCACTACGGTCGCCGTCAAACTCACGGTCACGCGATGATTATCGACCCTTGGGGTGTGGTTTTGGCTGATGCTGGAGAGGAACCGGGTGTGGCTATTGCAGAAATTAATCCCGATCGACTAGAACAAGTCCGCCGCCAGATGCCGTCGCTGCAACACCGGGTTTTTATGTGAAGGAATTTTGAGACCAATTGGTCTCAAAATTTCAGTCCCGTCAGCCACAAGACCTGAAAAGTTTTTATTCGCTAAAGTAATTTTGTACGTTGGTACACAAAAAAACTTAGATCGCGTGCGTGCGATCGACCAAAAGAAGCCAGTGGGGGCGGATTTACGCCGATCTATGAGTGATATTGTCGATCGGGCGTGACTCGGGGCCCCGACAGCTTAATATATTGTTTTTTCCCGGAGATGAACGGCCAATAACTCGCGATAAAATGTCTAAGGCAGGTTCAATGGGCGTGCACTTCTGCTAAAAGGCGAATTGGCGAAAGTAGAATTGCACGAAATGCGTCTTTTTTGGAGAAATGAAACACACTCTTTCGGTTTTAGTTGAAGATGAAGCGGGTGTCCTCACTCGAATTGCTGGTTTGTTTGCCCGTCGGGGTTTTAATATTGAAAGTCTCGCCGTTGGCCCGGCGGAGCAAGTGGGAATATCTCGGATTACGATGGTTGTACCCGGAGATGACCAGGTTATCGAGCAGTTGACCAAGCAACTGTACAAGTTGATTAACGTACTAAAAGTTCAGGATATAACGGAAATTCCCTGTGTGGAACGGGAGTTGATGTTGCTGAAAGTTAATGCTGCTAGCGGGACGCGATCGGAGATAATTGAGTTAGCTCAGATTTTTAGAGCGCGAGTGGTGGATATTGGTGATGATACGCTGACATTAGAAGTTGTCGGAGATCCCGGTAAAATGGTGGCGATCGTCCAGGTTCTGAATAGATTTGGGATTAAGGAAATTGCTCGGACTGGGAAAATTGCCCTGACGCGAGAGTCGGGGGTAAATACTGAGTTTCTCAAGTCTTTGGAAGCGAAAGTTTGAGTCAGGAGTCATCAGTCATTACCCATTAGTCAGTAGTCAGAAAGTATCTTTGAAATTTTAACTTTTGACTTCTTATTACCAATTACCAATAACTAATGACCAATGACTAATGACTCCTGACTAATTACCATTCAGGTTGACTTTCTATCAAAAGTGTGGCTGCGATGCTGTCTACAGGCTTTGAGAAAAAGTATCCTTGTCCGTATTCGCATTGCAGTGCTCTGAGTAAATTAAGCTGTTCGATGGTTTCGATTCCTTCAGCAATTACATCCATGCCTAAATGACTGGCTAAAATTAAAATTGTCTGTACAATGGCTTCGTTTCCTTCATCTTCAGTCATGCGGCTGACAAAAGCTCGATCGATTTTTAAAGCGTCAGTTGGAAAAGTGTGCAGGCGGCTCAAAGAAGAATAGCCAGTGCCGAAATCGTCAATATATAATTGAATTTCTAATTGTTTCAATTCTGCGAGGATAGCGACTGCTGATTCGGAATTCTCCATGATGACGCCTTCAGTAATTTCTAGCTTTAAAGTGCGGGGGTCAAGCTGAGTTTCTTGTAAAATTTCGCGAATGCGATCGATTAAATCCGGTTGTTTAAATTGTTGATTAGAAAGGTTGACGCTGACAGTCAGCGGCGGATTTTCTGGGAATTTTTGGTGCCACTGGTGGGTCTGGCTGCAAGCCGATCGCATCATCCACCAACCAATAGGTACAATCAATCTAGTTTCTTCTGCTACTAAAATAAACTCGCCGGGACAGACTAAACCTCGCTGCGGGTGATACCACCGCAGCAGCGCTTCAAAACCCCTGATTGTACCGCTAGTTAGAGAGACGATCGGCTGGTAGTAAAGCTGAAATTCCTGGGATTCTAAAGCGCGCCGCAGGTCGTTTTCCAGTTGCAAAAGGGCGACAGCGCGAGTGTGCATACTTAAGTCAAAAACTTCGTGGCGAGCTTTGCCTGATTCCTTAGCATGATACATGGCAGCATCTGCATCTCGGAGCAGTTCTTCAGGTCGATCGTACAATGTTCGGAACTGGACATTGGGAACAGGAGAGTCGGAAGCTAAGCAAGACAAAGAAGTTTCCCGATCGATATTTCCCAGATTTCCGGCGATCGACAGTTGGCTGGTTTCTCTTGGATACGGAGGAGGAAAACCAGAACAAACAATCCCAATGCTAGCACTGGTAAAAACTTGATACTCATTAAGGTAAAAAGGCTCTGCCAGTTCCGCTTGGACTCGTTGGGCAATCAGGATCGGATCTTCGGCGCTATTGATATTTTCCAGCAAAATAGCGAATTCGTCGCCGCCGAGACGGGCAACGGTATCTCCAGTGCGCAAACAGATTCCCAGACGCTGCGCGATCGCGATCAGCAACCGATCGCCCACTAAATGCCCCAAACTGTCGTTAACAACCTTAAAGCGATCGAGATCGATAAACAGCACCGCAAACACAACCTCGGGGCGGCGTTTTGAAAGCTCGATCGCGTGTCCCAAGCGATCCATAAATAAAGCTCGGTTGGGCAAACCCGTTAGCATATCGTGCAAAGCATCGTGTACTAACTTCTCTTCTGCTATTTTGCGGACGGTGATATCTTCGACAGTCCCTTCGTAGTAAAGCAATTTGTCGCCAGCGCCCCGAACAGCCCTGCCGTTCTCGGAAACCCAGATAGTGGTGCCGTCAGCGCGGTAAACTTGGGACTCGAATTCTGACACAAAACCGTGTTTTTCGATCTCGTGCAAAAACTCGACGCGGCGCTCGGGATCGAGGTAGAGTTGGCGATCGATGTTGCGTATGTTCGCCATCAATTCGGCGGGCGACTCGTAGCCATAAATTCTCGCCAAAGCAGGGTTAGCACTGAGGTAGCGCCCGTCGGGCGTTGCCTGGAAAATCCCTTCGATCGCATTTTCAAAGATGCTGCGGTATTTCTCTTCGGCCTGTTGCAGCGCGAATTCTGCCTGCTTGCGATCGCTGATATCGGTCAAGGTGCCGAGATAGCCCAGAACTTCCCCGCTTTTGGCAATTTCTGGCACTGCTTGCCAAAATACCCAGGTTGTAAAGTCGCCGTTGCAAAAGCGGTACTCTAACTTACAAGGCAACTTCTCTTTGACAGCGCCATACCACACGCTCAAAACGCGATCGCGGTCTTCGGGATGCAAACTTTGCGTCCAACCTTCGCCTATTGCCTGTGGTGCTGTCAGCCCCGCCATCTCCAAAAATCGCTGGTTGACGTACAAGCAATCTCCACCAGCGTCGGCGCGGAAAATCCCGACCGGCAGGATTTTTGCCAAGGTGTAATAGCGGTATTCGCTTTCTAGCAGCGCGCTGGCAGCTACTTTCGTCTCTGTGATGTCAAACATGGCACCTTGAAGAATGACGGACTTGCTTGCTTCATCGCGAACTGCGGTCGCTCGATCGCGGAACCAGACGACTCGGCCGTTGCGGGCGATCGCGCGGTATTCTGAAACGAGCGGCCCGTCCCAAAATATCTCTTCTCCACTGGTAAATTTCTGTGTGGCGTTTTCAACTAACACGCGATCGCGGTCTTCTGGGTGAACGAGTTTCAGCCACAGGTCGGGGTCGGCCCTCCATTCAGCTACAGAATAACCCAGAAAAGTCTCGATTTGCGGGCTGATATAAAGTTTGGCAGCGGTGCGGTTGAGCGGAGAAATGTAGGTGACAGCCGGCATTTGTTCTACAAGAGCGCAGTATTTTGCTTCTACAGTGGACAGTGCTGCTTCTAGGCGCTGGCGCTCTAATTCGGCGGCGGCCCGTCCGGCAAAAATGCTGAGAATTAGTCGGAAGTTGGCAAGATGTGCTTCCGGGAGGGGTCGATCGTGGAAAATACAAATAATGCCTAAAGGTTCGCCGTAAGAGTTTTTCAGCAAGACTCCCAGGAAACTGCGCGCACCTGTAACTACCAATCTGCGGTCTTCTGGAAAGGTTTCCAGGAGGCAGTCAGGACAGGAGTACATTCCCCGCTCGATCACCAGCGCTTCGGGAGTATTGGCGGTGTCGCACTCAAAGTTTGGCGGCCACAGTCCGTCGCTCCAAAAACTGATAACTTGCAATCTATCGGGAGCAGCATCGGCGCGTTCCTTCGACTTAATCAATTTGGCTGCGACGGCGGTGCAAACTCCGAGTGCTGAGGCTAAGTGGCGAACTAAGGCATCAAAGAATTCTGCTCCCGCCGGCGAATCAGTACCTGCTAGGATCTCGCCCAGCAAATCTTCCTCTAGTTGCGCGGAAGCTGTTAGTTTGGGAGGATTATCTGCCTTCGGGCGATCGGGATTTTCCCCCATCGAACCCGAAATGCTCACACTTAGGGTTTGGATGCTTCCAGACCCGACAATAGGCGAAGAATTCAGAGTTGGGCGCTGTTTCTGGCGCAAGAATAGAGCGCCGCCTGTACTTAAAACTTTACCCAATAATCTCTCAGTTGGCGGCAACAGATTTGAGTTGGAGAAAATCCCACAGTTTTTCCAAATTTTCAATCCCGCAGATTTATCTGCGGGGTTTAATTCTGCCAACGGCCGTTTCTCTTCTGCCAGAGGGAGACTGGGGGGTCTTCGCTGCCGCTTGAGATAAATCGCGGACGCCAAGGCTAAAGTCACCGATAATCCCAGAAAGTATGCCAGAATCTCAAAGTAAAAAAATAAATTTAGATCGAACATCGATTAGCACCGCTCAACAATTGTTGTAGTTATCTAAAGCCAATCTATTAAAAAATCACTAAGTATCGTCACGGATGGGTAACGAATACAAGGTAGGATCGCAGTGAAAGCGACAACAGAGTTAACAGTTCACAACAAACCGGGCAATACTTGACATTACCGAACTTTTTGTGGTTCTTTTCGTACAGGATCAACCCGTACAGGTGAAACTGCAAACACCTCTATACGGTTTCTACACTCCTCAAAGGGTGAGTTTCCGTTTATTTTTTTAATCATATTTAATCCTGCATTCACATTAGAATTAATCATGGTTTGATTCAAAGACCGAAACAACCCACGTTTAACGCTCTTACGCTGGTAAGACTCTTGCTTACCGACAGGCTCTAAATCCCAAAAGCTCCACTTACTTGTATAAGATTCTTCTGTAACTGTTACCTCGATACCCACTAAATCAGCTTTGTAAGCAATCATTTCTCTGAGCTTGGCATAAGAAATTACTACAAAAGTCTGATGAGTTTTTTGGGCTAAGGCTAAATTTTGTTTCCACCCCACATTTTTGCCAATAACTAACTGCCCGATTTTCTCATCCACCAACCCCTTGACAATCAAACTGCTGGTTTTATGAAGGTAGTTTTTTACTCGCTTGTTTCGCTTAAAGGTGATTTGCTGGATTTGGCGCGCGGTATATTTCCCTTGCTCAAGTTTTGATTGTAAAAATGCTCGGCGCTTATTGAAACATTGATTGATTAATTGGAGATATTTTCCATCAGAGAGAGTTGGAGTAAATGTTAGCTGATTCGATATCAAAGCGACGAGGTTATCAATCTCTAAATCTATACCTGCTATGAGTTGGGGATTTAAATCCACCAACGTTACAGGCTTTTCATAAACAACCTCAACAACGTAGCTCGCTGTTGCAGAAACTATCCTTACCTCTATGAGGTCTTGGGCTTTTGTAACAATTATTATGTCACCTTGAGATAAATCAAGTAGCCCATTATTTTTATTTTCACCCCTTTCTCCTATCAATTGGTTATCATAATAAATTAACAAGTTACGTCCACAGGTTTGAGGTTGGTATTTTTGGATGTTAGGGGGGGATAAAAATTGATGGATATCTCGGCAATAAGCCATTATTGACTTTTGCCAAGCATCCCCATCGTAAAAAAATTGTTTGAGAACTTGATAGCTAATTTGATCGGGTAAAGATTTATAGTCGGCTGTTGGTTTTAGGATGGCATATAAATGTTTGAGACTCCTGGCAGCTCGAACTTGATACCCCGACTTAAAAAAGTGTTTTCTCATGTAGTAGTTACCATGATTGTAGAGATTTATGGACAGAAACGATAAGTTATCAAACTGTTTAAAAAACTGATGCTGCCGATCTATGTAATGCCTTTCAACGACAATCATGTTTTTTTTTGGAAAACGAAAAGTTTTTTATTGCTTTGCTAAGCAATGTACAATAAAGTTCAATGATTATCTGATATAGTGTAACACCCATGATGAAAGCAATCGTTTTTGAAACCCCCGGAAGCCCGTCAGTATTGCAACTGCAAGATATCCCCGCCCCTACTATACAAACAGAAACTGATGTTTTGGTGCGGTTGCGAGCGGCGGGTATCAATCCGATAGATACTAAGTTACGGGCGCGCGGCACTTTTTACCCCGAGAAAACTCCTCACGTTTTGGGGTGCGACGGTGCTGGAGTCGTAGAGGCTGTAGGTGCTGGTGTGCAAAGTTTCCAAGTGGGAGACGAGGTTTTTTTCTGCAACGGCGGTTTGGGCGGGTCGAGGGGTACTTATGCTGAGTTTGCCGTTGTAGACCAACGCTTTCTCGCCCTCAAGCCTGCTGCTTTAAGTTTTGCTGAGGCGGCGGCGGCACCGTTAGTTTTAATTACAGCATGGGAATCGCTGTACGATCGAGGGCGCTTGCAAGCCGGGCAAAAAGTGCTGATTCAAGCTGGTGCCGGCGGTGTCGGTCACGTCGCGGTACAGTTGGCGAAGTTGCAGGGTGCTGAGGTTTGCACTACTGTTAGTTCTGAGGAAAAAGCCAATTTTGTCAAGCAGTTAGGTGCAGATTTAGTAATTTTATACAAAAATACTGATGTTGTCGATGAAGTTTTGACTTGGACTCAAGGACAAGGAGTTGACTTGGCTTTCGATACAGTCGGGGGAGAAACTTTTTATCAAACTATTCCGGCTGTGAAGATTTATGGAGATTTGGTAACAATTTTGGAACCCGACCCGGCTTTGGGCAATTTGACCACAGCGAGAATGCGAAATCTGCGAATTAGTCTGGAATTAATGTTAACACCGATGCTGCAAAGTTTGGTGGAGGAACAGGAACAGCAGGCTCATATTTTGCAGAAGTGTGCTCGTTTGTGCGATCGCAACTTGCTCAAAATTCACGTCAGCCAAACTTTCCCTCTCGAACAAGCTCAAGCCGCTCACGAACTGTTAGAAACAGGCTCAGTAATCGGTAAAATAGTTTTGCTAATTTCCTAAATTTCCTACCCAATCTGGTAGCTTCGTTATAGTGTCCAGTCATGGACGTAGAAACCGGGTTAAGGCCATTTTTTCTGGTTTAAAAACCCGGTTTATTTAGTTTTTGCGCGTAAGTTTCTTTTAACGCCAACCTGCAATTGCTTTTGAAAACGCCGCCAGAAATTGAGAAGTCTTTTTTGACGAATAAGAAGGAGGATGAAAACTTGAATAAATTGGCGTTGGTTTTTTTGTCTCGTGTTTAAAAAACGTTGGTTGGGCGATTTGGATTGCGCCTACAAAAACAAAACCCGCTATCATCGGGTTTTGTTTTTGTGTCCGTAAAATTCGCGGTTTCTAGCCTCCCGGACTTCAACCCGCGTTCTAAATTTACTCAACCCGCTATCGTCGGGTTTTGTTTGTGTAAGCGCGGTTTCTAACCGCCCGAACTTATTTAAGTTGTATACTCCGCATTAATCTTCACATAGTCGTAACTCAAATCGCATCCCCAAGCTTTCGCAAAACCGCTGCCATTCCCGACACTAACCTGAATTAAAACCGTATCAGCTTTCAAATATTCTCCCTCCGCAGCCGCTTTCATGTAATTACTCGCAGCAGCGCGATCGAACTCTTTCGGTTGCCCGTTTTCCAGCATCAAAAAATCCCCTAATTCAATCCGCAAATTTTCTTGATCGAAAGGTACACCAGCGCGCCCAGCCGCCGCCGCAATTCTCCCCCAATTCGGATCGCGTCCGAAAATAGCAGCTTTCACCAAAGAAGAACCGACAATTGTTTTGGCAATTTTACTCGCAGAAACTTCATCCAGCGCGCCGCTAACTTGCACTTCCACCAAACAAGTTGCACCTTCGCCGTCGCGGGCGATCGCCTTTGCTAAATGCACGCAAACTTCTGTCAGCATCGCCTCTAATTTTTCAGCATCCGCCCCCATTTCTGTAATCGCTGGTGTGCGGGATTGACCGTTGGCCAAAGCAATTAGCGAATCATTGGTACTGGTATCTCCGTCAACAGTAATTTGATTGAAACTTCTGTTAGCCGCTCGACTCAGCATTTCTTGCCACAAATGCGACGACACTGCTGCATCGCAAGTTACAAATGCTAGCATTGTTGCCATATTCGGGTGAATCATTCCCGAACCTTTGCAAATGCCGCCGATGCGGACGGGTCGATCGCCAAACATAGTTTCCAGGGCGATCGTTTTCGGCACTAAATCAGTCGTACAAATAGCCTTAGCAGCCGCATCGGAACCAGTTTCCGATGCCTCAGCAACTAATCGCGGAATTCCCGCCCTCAGCGGGTCCATTTTTATCCGCTGTCCGATGACGCCTGTGGAGGCCAAAAGAATTGATTCTGGAGGAATATTCAGCGCTTCTCCCAATAATTTGGCACTTTCGAGGGCATCAGCCAAACCTTGTTCGCCAGTAGCAGCATTAGCTTGTCCCGCATTGCACAAAATTGCTTTCGCGCTTGGTTTCGCTTGCAAACGCTGGCGGCAGTAGTCTACGCAAGCGGCCCGGACAGTGGATGTAGTAAAGACTCCTGCGGCGATCGCGTCCACCTCTGACAAAATTAAACTTAAATCCGGCAAGCCTGAAGGCTTCAAACCCGCTGTAATTCCAGATGCTCGATACCCTCTGGGTGCTGTAACTCCGCCGCCAATTTCTTTCCAGTCCGACATCATGACCTCCCTAGTAGCCTTCAATCTGCTGAAAGGGGATTATACCATTTTAGATTTTAGATTTTAGATTTTAGATTTTAGACTTCGGCGTGAGCGCTCAGTCGAACGATTTTAGATTTTAGATTTTAGATTTTAGATTTTAGATTCTTTTGAACCCAATTTCTCATTCCAATTCCCAATTCCCAATTCCCCATAAAACTAATCGCGGCTTCCAATCTAGAGTTAGAACTCAAGAAGAAGTCGCGATGGTTTTGTAATTGACATTATTAATTTTTAGCTGGCAAACAACAAACTCGATTCAACTATCTCGCCGTTGAAAAAAGGAGTTATTTGCGATCGATACTCGCTGGAGAGCCAGCATCTAAACCAACTTCAGCAGCCACACGGCTCAGCATGGATTCCTGACGGTTTTTGACGACGTGTTGATGGCGCATCATCAGGGTGCGGGCTTGTTCTTGAGTTGACATAACTAATTTCTCCAAATTATAGGTAATAACTTCGTAGACAATTGTCGAAATTGAGCTTGCCCTAGCTCATAGTGGCGTTGCTGCGATCGTAACTGGCTTGAAAGCTGGGCTGCGGTTTGCCTTGAATGTGACCCCAGTAGTGCGAATCTTCCATCCCGACTTCGGTGGCGGTGCGGTTGAGCATGGATTGCTGCCGGTTCTTCACCAGTTGGTGGTGGCGCATCATCAGAGAGCGAGCTTGATTTTCGGTAGACATATGCGGTTCCTCCGTATTCTTTAGATTAATGCTGGGCTGTTTTTTTCTTCTCTTGTATCACTATAACAGACAATTCTGTATCTAAAGCTACCAAATCAAAATTGTCATAAAACTTTACAATTGGGCAATTGGGCGAGAAGGTCGATCGAGGGTGCAGGGAGTGCGATCGGGCTTGGGCTAGTGGATTCAGGCCCAACATCCAGCAGCCGTTGGCAAAATTTGACAATATTCATCTTCTAAGAGCCACATTTTAGCGACTACGTAATTGCCAAGGGCAAAAATAACTTTATAGTTTGGTTCAGAGTTATGGATGCAGAATGTTGTCTCTCAAGGGAGTCGAATTTGCCTTAGTTAACAGTAAATTTACAGCGGATTCCAGGTTTATGAAGTACAGTAGCAGCAGCTTGTAAACCAGTTTTTAAAGTGCTGTGGATTAACCAAATAAGCGTGCCGTAGCTAGTAAAACATCAACCATCTTGGTAGTAGTAGGCGAAAATTTACGTAAAAAAGCTTTCAGTTGTGACCACCATAATTCTATAGGATTAAAGTCAGGAGAATAAGGTGATAAATTCAGAACACTGGCACCAGTCGCTTGAATCAATGGTTCAATCACCGCCAACTTATGAGCTGGTAGATTATCAATTAACTTCGACGGCACCATCCCATAAGTTTGGCACTAAACAGTGTTCTACAAAAACTGCAAAAGCCTGACTATCCATCGACCCGTTGAGCGTCATTAATCCTACTACTTTTTTTAAGCTGATTGCTCCAATAACAGTGAATGAGAGCACCCCGATAAAATGGTTTTAAATCATAGACTCTACTACCACACTTTGAACGTGCATGGGTTCGTGTCAACCCCAAGAGAACGCCCATTTCATCCAAAAAAACGAGGTTGTCAGGGTCGATATTTTTCACTTTGTCCCAATATTCACACCTCAAAAGTTGCACGGCTTGTCGGTGGCAGATTGACTACTCCGTATTGTCTTTTTTTTCGCGTCAGATTTTGTTTGATTAATTCGCGACACATCATACTAGGACTGACAGATTGTTGGTAGCTATCTAGCCAATATTCACAATATTCTAATAAGGTACTATCAGGATATTTTTCTACCATCTGGGTCAATTTAGCTGTGGACGAGTGCAACACACTTTTAAGGCTTCCACCCTGTTTTTTTGGTTGAACGTGACCAGTCGTTTGTTTTTGTTTTAAGATTTTTTGAACAAACGCTTTACTCACATCAAAACGTTGGGCTACTTTCCTGACTGATGTATCACCTTGCTCATAGGCTTTAACTATTTTTTTACGAAACTCGATCGAATAAGCTTTCATTTTTTTGGGCTTGTGTACTGAATCTAGTGTACCACATATACATGGATTCTGCTGTAATAAGTAGCTAAGTAGGTAGGCGCTGTCAAACACAATTATGTTAAGGATTGTAAAGTATCCACATTCCCTAAGCGTGGCTAACTTAGCCCTGTTTACATATTGTTACATAGCTCGGTTTAATCGCGCTTACCTACTTAAATCATTATTATTGAGTTGTGTAATTAATTTTGTTTAGGTACTTAATACAACTATTAACAATTAATTATTACAGACACAACTTATTTTAATGAAGGGTTTATTGGGGTAAATCAGGAAATTGAGGTGGGAACTTACCCTGCCACCAAAAATGGGGTTTTTCTCCATTGGGAAAAGCTCCAACTCTCATCTGAGATGTTTTAGAATTAGCAGTTAATGGGGTTGGGTTACTGACCGGAGATTTTAAGTAAAAATTCCCTTCTTGAGGATTAACAAATTGAGGTTCTTCTCTGACGGCAGCAGTTCCATTCGTTCCATAGATATTCGCATAGTTATCAGGAAGCCATCCAGCATAAATCGGACTGGTGGTGTTATTTTCTCCAAAGATTAAGTTCTGGCTAATCTCAATATCTTTTTGACGCAAAATCTTTTCGATGTCAGAGTTAGCCGCCAAATAGCGATCGCTATAACCGATTTGAAATCCTCTATTATTGCTAAAAATATTATTCTTGATTTCAACATTTTGAAGATTATTAGAAAATAAATATAACCCTCCAGTAATCCAAAAAAAGCTTTCTCCTGGGTTCGGTTTACCATAACCATTATGATGAACCGTATTATTATAAATTTTAATATTATGCCGTAACCCATCATTTCCCCATCGGGCAAAGAGAATTCCGGTTCCCCAGTTATCATAAATTAAGTTATGATGAAATCGAATATTTTTTGCTTCTGAACCTCCTTCTACTGCTAAAGCAAATCCTGCCCCATTACAATCATGAACAACATTATTAAAGACCTCAACATCTTCTAAGACTCCCACCCAACTATCCACATATAATCCTTGTCGTGCCATGTGGTGAATATAGTTATGATGGACGGTTCCATATTTACTCTTTTCTTTAACATCAATCCCTTCTTTTTTCCCATCCTTAACTAAGTTATAAGCAACTTCAAAAATTTCAACCCCACCGATTGAAATTGCTTCATGGGGAGCTTCTGAAAAATCATTTAAAAAGTCAGCCATCTTCAGGTCGTTTGCATTAATAACCGTATTTCCCATTACTTTATAGTGATCGCCCCCCCAAACACCAATACCTGGGGAAAACGTATTTTCTGTTTTATTATTATAAAGGTTAATAAAATGGCTATTTCTAACTGTAATCCCAGAATTATGAGAATTAATAACTTCTAAATCTTCTACTTGAATATAACTAACATTTTGTAACAAAAATGCACCTTGATCGTGAGGATAATGGGATTTCTTACCAGATGGAGGCTCTACTTTAACTGCATCCGCATCAATAATAACTCGTTCTTCAGGATAGGCTCGATAAGTAATCCCAGCCTTTTCTCTCCCTGAATTTTTAGCTTGAATTTGTTCGGTGAGGCGATAAGTTCCAGCCCGAATATAAACTGTTTCACCCGCTTTTAATACCAACGCTGCGTGATTAATTGTTGACCAAGGATGCTCAAGTGAACCGTTATTTGTATCACTGCCATTTGGTGCAACATAAAAACCATGAGGATGGATTTGTGATAAACTTGGCGATGTCCAGCACTCGCCACTAATCGCCAATAGAAATCCTGCTAATACTAACGTGATGAACCTATGAACGGTTTTTCTCATCATGAAGTTTTTTTAGGTAGCATTTAATCCTCACTGTTTAAACATTAAAGCACTTTCGTAATTTTGTAAATCTAGTAAGTAGGTAGGCGCTGTAAAACACAATTATGTTAAGGATTGTAAAGTATTCTTAGCCCTAAGCGTGGCTAAGTTAGCCCTGCTTACATATTGTTCCATAGATCGGTTTAATCCCGCTTACCTACTTATAATTTCAATTAACATCAAGTCCCGCCCTAAAGAAACTATGCTGTACCCACAATTGCAAAGATCCCCCTAGCCTCTTTTTCAGAAGGATGCCAGGGGGAGCGAAAAGCTCTGACGTTAGTTTTTCAAGTTGTGTGTACAGGGTAGCCCTTAAGAAAGGCGTGCCGGGGAATAAGCGGCCCTAATCGTCAAACAGTAGACGGGTGCTACATCAGACGTTAAGTTGACACGAATGCTACTCGGCGACTTCAGCTTCCGCTTCCGCTTCCGGTGCATCTGGCACATCTTGCTTGATTGTCAAATAGCGAATCACTTCTTCGCTCAGACGCATCGCGCGCTCCAGGGTAAAAATTGCAGCGCCCGGAGCTGTATAGTTCATTTGAACGTATACTCCGTCCCGGTGCTTGCCGATTTCGTAAGCCAAACGGCGCTTGCCGCGGTGCTGAGTTTCGATGCTTTCAGCACCTTGATCGCGCAAAATAGTTTGATATTTAGCGATCGCCTGGTCTGTCATTTCCTCACCCAAATCTGGGCGCAGAATGTACATAGTTTCGTAAATAAACGGTTTCATGGCAATAATCCCCTTATGGACAACAAGGCTTCTCACGAAGCAAGGACTTATAATCATATCCCAACAATGAACAATCTCAAAACCAAAAAACCAAATTCCCCAAACAACACTCCCTCGCGGTGGAGCACCCTGTGGACGTACAGCATCATGAGCGCGATCGCACTTTTAATGCTGTTTCCCCTGCTGTGGCTTCTGAGTACCTCTCTCAAATCCCCCACCGAAAACATTTTTCAATTTCCCCCGCAACTGTGGCCGCAGCAGCCAACCCTCGAAAACTTCATCAAAGTTTGGCAAACCAACCCCTTCGGCCGCTACCTGTTCAACAGCACCCTGATTGCCGGCCTCACAGTTAGCATCAACGTCCTCTTTTGCGCCCTCGCCGCTTACCCCTTAGCCAGACTCAACTTTCGAGGCCGCGAAGCCATCTTAATCACGATCGTTTCCACAATCATGATTCCCTTCCAAATAGTCATGATTCCCCTATACATATTGACAGTACAACTCGGACTAAAAAATAGTTATTTAGGCGTAATCTTTCCCGGACTAGCCTCAGCCTTCGGCATCTTTTTATTACGACAAGCATTCCTAGCAGTTCCCAAAGAACTAGAAGAAGCCGCCCGCATCGACGGCTGTACAGAATTAGGCATTTGGTGGCACGTCATGATTCCGGCAATTAAGCCAGCTTTAGTTACTTTAGGAATTTTTGTATTTATCGGTTCTTGGAGCGACTTTCTGTGGCCGCTGCTAGTTTTAGACAGGCCAGAATATTACACGTTACCTTTAGGCGTAGCCAATTTAGCCGGGACATTTTCTTTGGATTGGCGTTTAGTTGCGGCGGGTTCCATTATTTCTATTGTTCCAGTTTTAGGACTATTTTTGCTTTTGCAAAAATACATTGTGCCGACAGAAACCGCCACAGGAGTCAAGGGATAGAATCAAGATAAACAATCGGCATTTATCTGCGTTCATCTGCGGTTAAAAATTCAAATATTTTGAACTCACAACTCACCAAATTTATTGGTTATGTATGAACGGTCAGAAATCCGCTGGATTGTTGACCGTGCTGGGGCTGTAGATACTATCAGCGTTTTTGCAAATGCGATCGATGCCCAAGACTGGCAAAAATTGCGATCGCATCTAGCAGACCAAATAGATATCGACTATTCAGAATTCCCAGGAATCAAACAAACTGTGGTAATTTTCAGCGACCATACTCAAGTGCATGGCGCTTTGCGGGATACATCGCAATAAAATCTAATCCACAACTGAAATGCCCTCCTATTTTTCATAACTCAAAATTTCCTCCTACCTGGGAGTGAAAACTGCACTAGGATAAGCAATCCGCTTGTGATTAAACTGTTCCCAAACCCGCACGAAAATCTCCGCAATTAGAGACATATCCTCCCGAGTCAAACCCGAATCGAGCAACTGATTATCCTGCCAGCGAGCCCTCAAAATCCGATTAACCATATTCAAAGCCTCTTCATGAGTAGCATCCTTGAGCGATCGCAAAGCAGCCTCGCAAGAATCCGCCAGCATCAGAATCCCCGTTTCCCGCGACTGCGGAATCGGCCCATCGTAGCGAAAATCCTCCTCCCTCACTTCCCGACTTTCGATTGTTAACTTTGAATTATCCGGATCTGCCAAAGCCGTCTTTAAATCTTCTGATTCTTTTGCAGCAATTTGCTGCGCTTGGTGGTAGAAATAAGCAATTAACATTGTACCTTGGTGTTCGGGAATAAACGCCTGAATCGCCTTCGGCAATCGATGCTTCCGCGCCATCACCAAGCCCTCGGTAACGTGCTTTTTAATAATCTCCGCGCTCGCCCAAGGGTCATTAATTTGATCGTGTTTGTTGGCCCCGCCCATTTGATTTTCACAAAACCCGAGCGGGTCGTGCATTTTTCCAATATCGTGGTATAATGTGCCAGTTCTGACCAGCTCTACATTGCAGCCGAGCTCCCGGGCCGCAGCCTCCGCCAAACTCGCCACAAACAGCGTGTGCTGAAAAGTCCCCGGAGCCTCGGCAGCCAACTTCTTCAACAGCGGGCGGTTGGGATTGGCAAGTTCCGCAAGCCGGATCGGCGTAATCAAGTCAAAAACGTGTTCCAAATAAGGGCTGATGCCGATCGCCACAACGCTCCAAGCCAAACCGGCCAAACTTTGCGCGCCCACCGTACCGAGCACGACGTACCAAATCGCACCGGCAGCCGCGCTGGCAATCAAAGTCCCCACCAGATAAACCGTGCCCTGAGTCAAACCGACAGCCACTCCCAGAAGAGCCAATTCCTCGCGCGATCGCAGTCGCCCCGCCATAAAAGCGCCCAGCAATCCCCCCGCCCCGCTAGCCACCAAATGAATTAACTCCACATTTAAGCCCACGGGCAGCAGCGCCGACAGCAGCCCCACCACAGTCACTCCCACCGCCGAACCGTAGAAGCCGCCCGCTAAAATCCCGATCGCCGGCAAACTCGTCCAAGGTAGCCCCAAACTCACCAGCACCGGCGCGCTCAAAGTCAGCAGCAGCAATAGCAAATGATCTCTGCGGCGCAAGCGGTAGTGCCTTTCCACGAGCAGTACGATCGCAATTGCCCCTCCGACTAAACAAACAAAACCCGTCAGCCCCAGCCAATTCACCCCCCGCCGGCTCAAACCAAAATAGTCCAGCAACACGAAATCTTGCTGCGCGATTTCTGTTCCTTCTGCAACAATTATCTCGCCCTGCTCTACTGCGATCATCACCGGTTTGACCTTTTGCGCCGCTAATTCAGCTAGCTGTTTGGTTTCCTCGGGATCTCTCACCAGATTTGGCTGCAAAATCGCTGTTAAACCCTCAATCGCCAAAGCTTGGGACTCTAACGGCACTTCATCTGCCACTTGCAGCTTCACAGCTTCTTTCAAAATTTCTTTTGGCAACCCCTGCAAGATACCTTGAGCCAACATCCTTTTTGCCGCGCGACTCATACCCGTTTGGGTTTTCTGCCAAGCTGCTTCGGACAAATCAAACAGCGAAGTATCGTAAATCTGTGGGAGTCCTAAAACCGACGGCTTTCCAAGCGCCTCCACAGCATTGAGATAGCGTCGGCGAGCAGAGGAAATACTCTCTGTCAGGCTTTGAAAGTCTGCTGCCCGCACCGATCGGCTGTAAGCTTGCAGTTGAGCGACAGCATCTTGCTGAGACTTGTTCTGCGTCTGCCCAGCCATTGCGGGGGAATCCAAACTCAACCGCTCGGAAGTTGCACTGTTGTCCCCCGCTTGCGCCAAAATAGATCGCCACTCCCACTCGGGACAGCCCCGCAAGTAAACCTGAGCCGCATTTGAGAGCGCCGAGGGACTCACAAACGGAAACGGGCCTACCGCCCCCCGCAGCTCGCTCCCCTGCTGCAAAAGTTGTTGCAATTCTTGATAAATTTGTCGATCGACCGCAGGATCGAGCATTAATATCGCTACAGCCCCGATCCGCGCTGCTTTCCGCTGTTCTTCAGTAGTTTTGTAATCGGGGATGCTAGCACTAGCAGGAGCCTTAATCGTCTGAGGAGCTTTCGTCCCCACATCCAGTTTCGGCTGGTTGTAGAAGCGGTGGCCCAGAGTGCTGCTTAGGGAAACTACCGCTACGAGCGCCAACATAGGGGAACGAGCTTGATTTTTGAGGCTTGATTTTGAGGTTTTACTTGTAAATAAACTCGTAAAAGTCTCGGGCAGAACCAATTTCTGGCGCGACAAGCGGCTCAGGAGAGGCCCGCTAGCGCGTGAGGTATCTGCTTTGCTGCCGCCATTTTGCACTTTAGCAATATGTTGGCGCAGTGAGCGCGCAGCCCCTAGCTGCTCAATCTGCCGCATCAATGAGGAGAGCGTATTCATTTGTGTCGAAGATATATCACTGTTATCCAGCAGCTTTGTCAGAAATTCTGACGGTGCATCTTGATTGAGTTTATCCGAACTACCGTGGCTGAATATTCAACCGCCCAGGCTACTTTGCCTGACTATCGGCTGCCGTTGGGTTTTCTGACTGTTTTCCTAACTTTGGCCAACAACACAAGCAGCTTCTTTGCTTCCCTTGTCCATCTTGAACAAAACTCGCGCGCGAGGGCTAAAAACCCTGTTTCTCCGTTGATTATTCGTTTCCCAACCCCATATTCTCGTAGAAACCCGGTGTTTTGGGGCAAGCGCGTCCGATTTAATTTTTTACTTTTTAATCTTTAATTGTCGCTCTCCTTCGGCTTGCGTTTTTGACTTGTTAATTGCTAATTGCTAATTTCTCATTGCTAATTAATACTTTCCCCTCCCTGTTAAAAGCTCAAAAATTTATACTTTACGAGGTCTAATCACATAAGGTGCAGCCACCGCTCGGGCTAGCGCTGCGGAATCCATGCCGGCATCGGGCCTGTAAACTCCTGCCCAAACAGCAAACAGGTTATTTGCTAACTCTACAATTTTTGCATCGCTGCCCGTTCCCCAGAGCGAGGGTTCTTCGCCACAGGCCAAAGCCTGCGGTTCAACCGTAACCGAAGATACCTGTCGCCATTCTACAGGAATCGCAGCAGCACCGTTGTAAGCTCCAGACAAAGCTCCCGTCAAAGCGCAGGTGAGTTGTGTGGCTATGCCACAGCGGGCAGCCCGCACCACTGACAAGCGCAAGTCTTCTGGGGTGTTCAAGAAGCAGTAGAAAGCTAAGGCAATGGGAATAAAATTTTCTGGGTTGACAATTGACTCCGTTTGTAGTTTTTTCTCGCCTTTGCCCTGTGTTTCTCTCAAAGCTGTGGCGCTTTTGCAAAGATGAGTTGCCGCTGTTTCTAAATCGGCTCCCTGTTTTAGTAGTATTTGCACTTGCAGCAGCAGCTCTGTTAAGGCATTATCTGTTTTCACGTAGGCAATTGTTTGCTCGATTGCTGTCGCGGGGTCAAGTCTATCTTTGAGAGTTCTGGCGATCGCATATCCTACTGCTAAAATTGCTGTATCCCATTCTGGCTTGTTGGCGTTGGGCCAAACCTCTATCGCCAGCATGATTTTTTCTCGCAGCTTGGCTTTATTTTCGTGAAAAAACATCGCAGCAGGCAGCGCAGCAACGGCCGCTTCAGAAGGGTTGAGCAGGCTTTGAAACTCACTGCTTCGCTGATGATGGATCTCGGAATCGGCAAATGCTTGCCAAGTATCGCGCCAATCTTTTAAATCTAAACCCCTACCCCGAATTAAACTTTGAGCGCACGCCACCGCAAGTCTCCCGCATTCGGATGATTGTTTGCCAGTTGGGATTTTGCTATTGGGAGAATTCAACGCCAATGTTGGCCCGCTCAGTGTCAATTTTTGGTGTTTCGTCAGTTGTAAAATCGGCGGCAAGTCTCCTGTTTGGGGGGGAATACCCACGAGTTGCCTTTGGTATTGCAGACCTATAGAGTCTCCTAAAACTGCCCCCAGGATTGTTCCTTGAAACTTGCTCAACAGGGAATGCCGCATTTTAATTTAACTCAAGTTCCTAGTAATTGGTAATTGGTAATTGGTAATTTGTAATTTATAATTGGCAATTTATAATTCTTCCTGGTTTCCCTTTTTGCCTAACTCTTCTGATTAATTTGAATTACAACCAAACATATAAGGGCTGGTTTTCCATATAAAACCTGCCCTCCTCTGAACAATCAGTTAATTTTTAATTTTCCATCAGGTAACTAACTAGAGCTTGCAGCCCCAGCCGGTAACTTTCTGAGCCAAAACCGCTGATTTGCCCGATCGCCACCGCTGCGATAAACGAGTGATGGCGAAAAGCTTCCCGCCGGTAAATATTGCTCAGATGAACTTCTACCGCAGGGATATTCACCGCCGCGATCGCGTCTCTAATTGCCACACTCGTATGAGTATAAGCTCCAGCATTAATCAATAAGCCTTGGTGCTGCCCTAACATCGAGTGAATTGCATCCACCAAGAACCCTTCATGATTCGACTGCTGAATAGAGACTTTCACCTGGAGGGCTTGCGCTTCTCGTTCTAGCAACTTGTTGATATCATTTAAAGTCGCAGAACCATAAACTCCAGGTTCTCGCTGACCCAATAGATTCAGATTAGGGCCGTGAAGTACCAGGATATTTAACAATTTTAAAATTTCCAGCGCAACAAAAATTATGAGAGTTTTGACTTTGGATTTACAACCAGTCTGTAACTTCAAAGCTCAAACCTCAAACCTGAAACCTCAAACTTCAAACCCACTCCCGACTACCGGCGATTCCTCGGTTGGTTGACAGGAATACGAATCGGTTCGAGTTCCGGTTCAGGTTCGGGACTCAGCAGTCCTTCTATCAGCTTGCGAACCCATTCTTTAATTTGTTCCAGCACCTTTTCAATGTCTTCCATTGAACGGATAGCTCCTTTTTTTATAGTCTAGATTGCTAAACCGACGGCTAAATATCTGAAAATAAGCAAGCACGACTTTGAAACCAAAGGTCAAACTTGCTTTCTCGCTTGCTGGTTATTTTGAGCAATGGAGAGAGTCAGTATATTGGCCAATCAGTCCTATCTTATTATCATAACGAATCTTTACAGATAATCAATAGGCCAGCGGAAGATTAGCGAACTATCTCGGAGTACAGAGTGTTAAATAAAGCTTAAGCTTACGGCTGACTGTTGACAATTGACAAAACGCTGGATATTTTTTACGCTTTTGCAAACAATAATTTACGCCGGAGCAGATCGAGCGCGGTACAGCTACTCAAATTCCGAATCCAATCGCGCCCTCGGGCATCGCCAAAGCGGTATTCAAAACTTTCTGCGTCGCCGTGGGGGCCCGCTAAACCGACATACACCAATCCGACAGGTTTAACGTCTGTGCCGCCTCCGGGCCCGGCGATGCCTGTAATGCTCAATCCCCAATTTGTATTGAGGCTGGCGCGCACCCCCGCAGCCATTTGTTTGGCCACTTGGTGGCTGACTGCCCCAAACTCGGCTAAATCTTGCGGATTCACACCTAATAATCCTTCCTTGACCCGATTGTCGTAAGAAATAATCCCGCCTAAAAAGTAGCAAGAACTGCCGGCAACACCAGTCAGCATCGCCCCCAATCCTCCTCCGGTGCAGGATTCAGCCACGCTGAGAGTTTGCCCCGCATCTAGCAACAATTGACCGACAGTCGAAGCGAGAGTATCGCTATCAGCACCGTAACAGTCTAAGCCGGCAATTTGCCGCAATTTTTGTTCGATCGGCTCAATCAAGTTTTTCGCCGCCACTTCCGACTCTGCGCGGGCTGAAATCCGCAGTTTGACTTCGCCGTGATTGGCGTAGGGAGCCACAGTAGGATTAGTTAAATTCAGAAAACTATCTACTTTTTCCGCCAATGCCGACTCAGCAATGCCCCAAAATTTCAATGTGCGGCTGTAAATAGTTTCGCTGCACCAGCCGCCATTTTTCAGGTAAGGAACGGCGGTTTCTCGCCACATCAAGTGCAATTCCGCCGGTACGCCGGGAAATGTCATTACTGTCACGTTAGAAACCGGTTGCCAAATAATGCCCGGTGCAGAACCGCTGCGGTTTGGCAGAATGTCGGCAGTTTCTGGAATTAAAGCTTGTTTGCGGTTGCTGGGACTCATGGTGCGTCCCCGCTGGGCAAATTTGTATTCGATATCTGCGATAATTTCCGGCTTTTCTATTAAGGGAACCCCAAAAAAATCGGCGATCGTTTCGACTGTCAGGTCGTCTGGTGTGGGGCCGAGACCTCCGGTGAAGAGCAAAATCTGCGATCGGCTGACGGCGATTTCTAACACTTGTTTGATACGTTCTGGATTGTCCCCCACCACTGTTTGATAGTAGTGAGGGATTCCCAGACTCGCTAATTCTTTGGCTAAAAACTGGGCATTGCTATTAAGAATATCGCCTAACAGCAATTCAGTGCCAACACAAATAATTTCAGCAACCATGCAATTTTAGATTTTAGATTTTAGATTTTAGATTTGGGATTGGGGAATTGGGGGATTGGGGAATTGGGGATTGGGCATGGAGCATTAGAAATTATTTTTCTTCCTTCTTCCTTCTTCCTTCTTCCTTCACCTAGCGTGTCTCCAAACTTTCCAGCTAGCGTATCCCAGCAAACTTGTTGCACCCATAGCGTAAATTACGCCGCTCGGAAGCGAAAAAGCTAGGGCTAAACTTCCCACCCACAGTGTCAGCGAGTAAATAAATAAAACCGCAAATCGATGGGATAGTCCGGCTTGTAGAAGTCGGTGGTGGAGGTGGCGCTTGTCAGCAATAAACGGTGACTTGCCGTTGCGAAGTCGATCGAGAATCACCGCCGACATATCTAAAATCGGTACAGCTAAAATTAAATATGGCAGCAACACAGAAGTAACAGCCGTAGTTTTAACTAACCCAATTACTCCCACTCCAGCGAGAGTAAACCCGATAAAATAAGCCCCGCCATCTCCCATAAAGATTTGAGCCGGATTGAAGTTGTAGCGCAGAAATCCCAAGGCCCCGCCAGCTAAAGCCGCTGCAATCAGGGCCGCCGCCGGTTGGTGCATCGCCAGACTGACAATCAGCATCACAACTGCTGCAATCCCTGAAACTCCGGCAGCTAAACCGTCCAAACCGTCAATCCAGTTGATGGCGTTGGCCATGCCGACGAGCCAAATCACGGTAATTGGCAAGCTCAGCCAGCCAATATTAGTCAGTCCCAAGGAGGGAACTGTCAGAAACTCAATCTGTACGCCTGCCATCCAAACGATGCTGGATACGCCAATTTGCATGAGCAAGCGTTTTAAGGCCGAGAGTGAAAATAGGTCGTCTGCTAAACCGATGAGGAAGAATCCGATGCCGCCGAGGGTGACTCCCCAAATTTCGTATTCGTCTTTGGGATTGAGAACTTGTCCGTTAGCATCGATGAAGCCTCCTGAGAGCCAGACAAATAAGAGGGCAGTGATAGTGCCGAGAAAGATGGAAACTCCTCCCAAGCGCACCATCGGGCGCTTGTGGACTTTTCGCTCGCCTGGCCGATCGACTCGCCCGCTTTTGAGACCAATTTTTTTGACTATTGGCGTACTCCAGAGGACGACGATGGCAGAAATCAGAAAAGCTACTACGTGGTACAGATACTGGTACGGCATCTGAAATCAATATTAAATAGTGCGGGGCAATTAGTCTGTCAGGCAGAGTCTACTACATTTCAGATGGCTTATAACAAGGAAACATCTTGAAGAGCGACTGGGGGTTTGGGAGTCGGAGATTTGCCGCAATGGCAGTTGCCCTGGGGCGAATTGTCAGGTTTTTCATTCATAACTCTCGAATTAACGATTTGAAATATCGACTCTTTCGCTAGCAAAAAAGTCGATATTTGGCGAGCGGGCCCAGTTGAGCGGTATCTTTCGCAACCTACAAATACCGTTATTCAAAACAGCCCCGCCCGACAAATATCTTTACTAAAAACCGTCTTGGCGATCGATATTTTTGGTGAAAACCTCTTGTCAATATCGCTACCGGCAACTCTCAATCTTTTCCTGCTCTTTTACCCTTTTACCCGTACACTTCCAACTACCAATTCCCCATTGCCGATCAGGAAAATTAAGCTAATGCCGGCACTTTCAAGTACAAGTGCGGATATAACGGGAAGCGATCGCACAGTGCTGCTACTCGTCGCAGGCAGTCGGCGGCGACGCTTTCATCATCTGGATTTAGCAGTCGATCGGCGATAATATTGCCAATCTCGGTAAATTCTGCTGTTCCCATTCCCCTGGTGGTCATCGCCGGCGAACCGAGTCTCAAACCGCTGGTGACAAAGGGCGATGCCGGATCGAACGGCACGGTATTTTTATTAGCAGTAATATTCACACTGCTGACTAATTGGTCCGCTCGCTTGCCTGTCATATTTACCGATTGCAAATCAACTAGCATTAAGTGATTGTCCGTGCCGCCGGAAACGAGTTTTAAACCCCGCTGCTGCAACTGTGCAGCTAATGCGCGTGCATTTTCAATTACTTGACCAGAATAAGTTTTAAATTCAGGCTTTAATGCTTCGCCGAAAGCTACTGCTTTGCCCGCAATCACGTGTTCTAAGGGGCCACCTTGAGTGCCTGGGAAAACTGCTTTGTCGAACTTTTTGCCGAGTTCTGGGTCATTAGTCATAATCAAGCCACCACGGGGGCCTCGCAGGGTTTTGTGAGTGGTGGTGGTGACTGCGTGACAGTGGGGGAGGGGGTTGGGGTGGTGTCCTGTGGCGACTAATCCGGCGATGTGGGCGATGTCGGCGAGCAGGTAGGCTCCGATTTCGTCGGCGATCGCTCTAAACTTCTCAAAGTCGATAATTCGCGAATATGCTGAATAGCCGCAAATTAGCAATTTCGGTCGGTTTTCTTTTGCCAGTGCCAAAATTTCGTCGTAGTCGAGCTGTTCTGTTTCTTGGCTGACGCCGTAGTGAAAAGCTTTGAACCATTTGCCGGATACGTTGACCGGCGAACCGTGGGTCAAGTGTCCGCCGTGGGACAAATCCATGCCCATAATTCCGTCTCCGGGTTCCAGTAGGCTCAAAAACACTGCAAAGTTGGCTTGAGCGCCGGAGTGGGGTTGGACGTTGGCGTGAGCGGCTCCAAATAGCTGTTTGGCGCGGTCGATCGCGATTTGCTCGATGCCGTCAATAAATTCGCAGCCGCCGTAGTAGCGTTTCGCTGGCAGTCCTTCGGCGTATTTATTGGTCAGCACTGAGCCTTGAGCTGCCATTACCGCTGCGGAGGTAAAGTTTTCGCTGGCGATGAGTTCTAGGTGGTCTCGCTGCCGCTGGAGCTCTTGCCCGATTAAATCGGCAATGAGCGGATCGGTTTTGGAAAGGAATTCTAAGTTAGTGTCCGTCACAATAATCAACCTCTTGACAAATTTGGGATTGGGAATTGGGGATCTTATACCGTACTACGGATTTCGCCCCATTGATATAAATATTACGTTGTGTTCAGGTTAAGCCGTTTGTCCCCAACTCCTGACATACAATGAAATTACTGGTGTGAAACCTGCCGGAGGTATCAAATGTTAGTCATTTTAATGGAAAATCAGATGCTTGCCCCTCAGTGTGTTTGCCAAAGTTGTTTGCTGGCCGATCGCACTGGGCAACCGCGCTGGAGCGGTGGAGAGCTTCGCTGCGGCCATCCAGTTGCTAAACCTACGGAAAATTTGCCCGATCGGTACGAGTGTCAAATGGGCTTCGTCATTGCCAATATTAAATAAGAAAGCCTGCCGTTGGTAGTTGAGGCTGCTCCCTGCTGAGTGAAAAGCAAGTTCCGGCAGAGTCGGAACACAAACCCTGCTGCTGCGTTATCCTGAGTTTAATGGAATTCATAGTTAATCGATAAACTCAGGAGAGTTCATTATGACTTGGCGCGGATCTACAACTGTTCCAGACCGGATTTTTGCTTCTTTGCCTTATTTGCTCCCGTTGATTGACGGGCTTGCCTTTGGCAGGTTTCTGTTTACACAGTTTCCTGTCCTGCAACTGTTGTTGATACCGCTAGCTCCTTTGATGCAAATTTATAGTTTGCCCTTTGCTAGCTTGATTATCTTCTTTGCTCTGTATTTAGGAGTAGTTAGAAACGAAAACATCAGTCACTTCATTCGTTTTAATGCGATGCAGGCGATTCTTTTAGACATTGTTTTGATGCTGTGCGGTCTGGTTTTACCGATTTTTTCTAAAGGCCTCCAAGTCGCATTTATTGCGGAAACTCTGTATAACATGGTGTTTTTGGGCGCTTTTGCTGCATTTGTCTATGCAGTCGTGCAGTCGCTTTTGGGACGCTATGCAGAGATTCCTCCGCTTTCGGATGCTGTTTATATGCAGGTACGTTAGTCAATTGGCAGTTGGCTGTTGGCACTTGACAGTTGTTGGTGATAATTACCAATTACCCATTACTAATAACTACTGTATTTTCAAGACTGCCGATGCCTTCAATTTCGATGCGGACTCGATCGCCTATTTGTAGCGGCCCTACTCCTTGCGGCGTTCCAGTCAGTATCACATCGCCGGGAATTAGAGTCATTATTTGACTGATGTAGGAGACGAGAAAGTCTGGGGAAAATACCATGCGATCGATCTGGGATGACTGTACCGGTCGCTCGCTCTCATTGACAAAAGTCTGCAATTGTGCAGCAGGACTCAGTTCGCGGACAATCCAAGGCCCCAAGGGACAAAAAGTATCGAACCCTTTGGCCCTGGCCCACTGGTTGTCCCGCTTTTGCAAATCTCTGGCTGTTACGTCGTTGGCGATAGTATATCCCCAAATTTTGCTGTGTGCTTGTTCGGGAGTGCAGTTAGTACAATGTTCGCCAATTACCAGGGCCAATTCTCCCTCGTAGTCTACCCTTTCCGACTGCTGCGGATAGCGAATCGCTGCACCTGCAGGAATTACAGCACTCGGAGGCTTGAAAAACAGCAGGGGTTCTTCCGGTACTGGGGTTCCCATCTCGGCGGCGTGATCGACATAATTTTTGCCTACGGCTACAATTTTTGAGGGAGAGCACGGGGCGAGAATTTGGTAAGTATCTGGTGAAAGTTCCAAATCGGTTGGTTGTCCTTTTAACCAGGGTGGTGCATCAAATACTTGAACGCTGTGGCTGAGTTGCAGTAAACCGTAATGGATGTGTCCTTGTGTTGTTTTAACTCGAACGTAGCGCTGGGCCATAGTATTTTAGATTTTAGATTTTAGATTCTAGATTAAAAGGATAGCGGAATAGGACTTGCAGTACGATGTTCTCTCAACAATCGTCAGGGTTTCGACGGGCAAATCATGGTAATGAGCGATCGTTTGCCCTATTTCCCTAAGATGCGGCTTGTACGATATTATGTCATCGTTTCATAACAATTAGGTTTCTACCGGGAATTCAGTGCAAAGACTGAGTTGAGCAATTACCCTCGATTGGTCTACGCAATATTTACGCGCTCAAAATCAAGTTTGTGTGAAATAATAGTAAATTACCTGTTCTTTGGCACGTAAATTAGCAGTTATTCTTACAGATTTATACAGAATTTTCCGAGTACGTAGGGCTTGCTGAATAATCGATCGCTTTCTGGCGATCGGGAGTGATCGATATATTCAAACAGCGTTAAAGATGAGTTATTCCTGCCTTATTTTGAGTTAAATAGGGCTTGCTGAAAAAGTAAGAAAACAGCATTTAGAAAGATGAATGAACTCGCAAGTCCCTTGATAATATAAGCTT